>JALYPE010000640.1 GCA_030856525.1 Pseudomonadota bacterium
CTTCAATGACGAACGTGAGAGCCATTGGTGCGATTACCGTGCACTCCACAACACCGGCGACACCGTGACCATCAGCCATTCCAACAAGGACTACATTGGCGTACTGAAACTGATCGCGCCGGACGAAGCGAGCCTCGAAACGCAACTGAATTTGACGCTGAATGACCTGAAGTGGGTGATGGCATGAACCGGGATCGGGACGCCGCGGATCAGGCGTACATGACTCGACGTATCATCGATTGCTGCCTGCGCGAGGACATACGGGGGATCGTCAGCGCAGGACAGATTTGCAGGGTGCCCACAGAACTGAGTCAGCACTTGCCGCATCAGCCCGACGCAGGCTGGCTGCGAATCGCCCATCTGGGCGCCGACGAACTCTGGTTGCCGGTGGTCGAGGCATATCCGTTGCAGGACTGGATCGGTACTGGCGACGCCTGGATCAAAGTGTCGCCGCAAGGCCACAGCGAGACTCAACGCGGCTACGCGCTCTGGCTCGGCCATCTGAGCCACGGCCTGGACGAAGACAGTCTGGCGCTGTTCGCGGCGTATCTAAAAGAAGCAGAGTGCGCCAATGAACACCGGACCCTGTGCAATCAGGCGTATCGCCAACATGCGCCTGCGCTGAGCGATGTGACCGAGTTGAAGGATTGGTCGCAGAGGCTGCTGAAGATCGATCAACTGGCGAGCTACCTGGATCACCCGTTTTATCCAACGGCACGGGCCAAAAGCGGCTTCGATGCCGCCGCGCTCAGAGGCTACGCGCCGGAGTTCGCGCCGCGCTTCGAACTCAACTGGCTGGCGATTCCCAACCACGCCCTGACCCTGACCAGCCCGCAGCCGCCGCACTGGCCGGACTTCGAGGAAGTCGGCCTGTCATCGGCCCTGCAAAACAGCCATACATTACTGCCCGTACACCCGCTGACATGGGGTGAACTGGAGCAATACGGCATGCCTGAAGGTTCGCTCAAGGCGCCACATACCGCCATGCAGGTCGAGCCAACGCTGTCCGTGCGCACGGTGGTCTGCATCAATCAACCGCAGTGGCACCTCAAACTGCCCTTGTTGGTCAGCACGCTCGGTGCGCGCAATTTGCGCCTGATCAAGCCCGGCACCCTCTACGACGGTCACTGGTTCCAGACCACCCTGCAGGCCTTGACCGAGCGCGATCCGGCGCTGTCGTCACGTTATTTGCACGTTGACGAAAAACACGGTGGTCATGCCGCCGAGAGTCGACATCTGGCCTATATCGCGCGCCGTTATCCGACAGGGCTGGAGAACATCACACTGGTTCCAGTCGCCGCGTTGGCCAGCCCGCTTGCCGACGGGCGCCTGTTCCTCGAACAACTGGTCACGCGCTTCTACGCAGGTTCGTTGCAACACTGGCTGGATGATTATCTCGACCTACTGCTGCAGGTGCATCTGCGACTGTGGCTGCATTACGGCATCGCGCTGGAGGCCAACCAGCAGAACGCCGTATTGATGTTCGAACAAGGTCAGCCATTGCGTCTGTTGATGAAGGACAACGACGCCGCTCGTTTGTGGCCTCAGCGTTTTGCCGCTGCCTGCCCGGATCTCGCTGATCTGCCGGCAGCCTTGCAGGATGAGCGCATTCGCGTCGACAGCAGCCAGCCGCTGGCCGAGATGTTCTGCACCATCACGTTGCAGTTGAATATTGTAGCCATTCTGGAAGCGATAGCGACCGCAGGCCTGGCCTCGCGATCCGGCCTGTACGACGCGCTGCGTCAGCGTCTGACGACCTGCCTGCAACAACTCGACGCCGAAGGTATCGACTGCGACGATGCGCGCCGATGGCTGCTCGACAGCCCGAAATTGCCGGTGAAATACCTGCTCAGCGCCGGTAGCCTGTTCAGCAAGGCGCATTCCGGCGCCAGCGACATCAACAAGTTCTATGGTTACAGCGCGGCGAACTTCCTGCTGGAGGACACTCCATGCAACGGCGATTGATCTTCAGCGTGTTGCTGGGACATTACCTCTCGGCCTTCACGGCGCTGGGTATTCCACTGTACCTGCCGCGCATCCTCGCTGACCTCGCACCTGACACGCCAGGCTGGGCCATCGGAGTGCTGTTCGTGTTGCCGACGCTATGCACCGCACTGGCGGCGCCGATCTGGGGGCGCTGGGCCGATCGCAACGGCTGTCGCTTGTCGTTGCTGCGTGCTCATGCCGGATTGTTCGCGGGTTTTCTGCTGGCAGGCTTCAGCCCCAATCTGACGGTGTTCGTCCTGGCGTTGGTCATCCAGGGCACCTTCGGCGGCGCCATGGCGGCGTCCAATGCCTACCTGTCGACCCAGTTCAAGGGCGGCGATCTATCCCGCGCGCTCAATTGGACACAGTATTCGGCACGTCTGGCGATGATCAGTGGC
>JALYPE010000649.1 GCA_030856525.1 Pseudomonadota bacterium
ATGCATGGGCACCACCGGCACTATTCGAGCGCTGAATTTATTCTTGAGGGTTTTGCCACCGTCAGCGTTGAGGTCCATCACCAACTGTTCATCAACCTTCTTGAAGTCCTCAGTGGTGACCTGATAAATCTCCCCAATACGAGCCCCTGTGACCACACCCAGACTCAACGCCCAACGCTGCCATGATGAGGTGGGGAGCTTGTTAGCGTATGCCATCAAATCAGCTACCTGAGTCGTAGTGAACGCACCACGCTCGCTTTCAGAGCCCTTACGGATTTGGAGTCCCTTACCAAATGTCTTGGTGAGGTAACCGTTATCTTCACCCCACGTCATCACCGACGAGAGTTCGATGAGTATCTTATTGACGGTAGATGGCTTACGACCTTCCATGAGGCGAGCTTTGAGGTCTGTCATGTCCTTACGGGTGTGAGTGCGTAGGTCCAACGTACCAAGCATCCCCGCCAGAGTCCCATAGCACCCTTTCTTATTCTTGAGGGTCGCTGTCTGCCAGTCCGCTTGGCGCTCATCCATGTGGAGCTTGTAGAGCTTCTCAAAGGTAATCCCTTCGCCTACAACTGGGGGAGCGGTACGAGTGGTGTCGGGCGGAGTTGGTGTTGTAGTGCGGATGGTGGGCGTCAGCTCTTCGATAATCGCGAGAATTCCACTTGAGTCGCCTGCTGCTCTCTGTTCGGCTGCCCGCATACTGCGCCGCCCGATCTCCAATGCCTTGGCCTGATCGACATTTAGAGGCTCTGTTGAGGCTATCTCTCCAAGGTCATCGTTAAGGTCTGAATAGACTTGTCCCATTCCACTCAGACCATCCCACACAGAGCGAGTCTGTAACACGCCCTCAGCGAGCCATAGAAGATGGGCCTTGAGTTCCTCCCACGTCGCCTCATGGTTGTCCAGGTGGAAGGCTCTAAGAGTGCTCAGAAGGTGCGATGCAGTGGCCAAAGCTACTTGCCTGTTCGCTGTTTTGAGGGAAAGTGTGCAGCTCTGTTTGGAGCCTTTGGGGCGAACTCTGAGAGTGTATCGACCCTCCCTCCTGTACAGATAGGGACAGGCAAGGTCTAACAGTTTTCTAACAGTTCGTGACGGTGTGTGAATGGTCATGAGAGCCCAGCCCGTATGGTTCTTAGGGTGTGGCCTCATCGGATGTGGTCGGACAAAAACTCCACAGGGACTCCTTCACTACAATGCGCAACACAAACTGCGCGGGATAACGCCAGCATACCCATGCGCCGCGTCGGCGACCAGCCGGGAAACCTCTGGCAACAGAGCTGTAACGGGCATTTCAAACAAGCGTATGTTTTTTCATTGACAGCTCACCGCCATCCTCATAACCTCGCCAAACCTTCAACGTACCGGGATGACGCGGACGTGGGCAGCATCTATCTGATTCGACATGGCCAGGCCTCCTTTGGTGCAGACGACTATGACGTTCTGTCGCCGACCGGTATTCGCCAGGCGGAAATTCTTGGCCAGCACCTTGCCAGTCTCGGCGTCAGCTTCGACCGCTGCCTTGCCGGCGACCTGCGCCGCCAGCAGCACACGGCCAACAGTGCGCTGGAACAATTCGCTGCCGTCGGTGTTCCGGTGCCTACACTTGAAACCGATCCCGCCTTCAACGAATTCGACGCCGACGCGGTGATCCGCGCGCTGCTGCCGGCCATGCTGGACGATGAACCCGAAGCCCTGGACATCTTGCGCAATGCCGCACAGAACCGCGCAGAGTTCCAGCGTATCTTCGCCTTGATCATTGAACGCTGGCTCGCCGGCACGTATGACGCCCCCGGCCTTGAAAGCTGGCCGGGGTTTGTCGAGCGGGTTCAGGGCGGCCTTCACCGTATCCTCGAGCAGGCCGACAATACGCAGAAAATCGCTGTGTTCACCTCCGGCGGCACTATCACTGCCCTGCTCCACCTCATCACGCAAATGCCTGCCAAACAGGCTTTTGAATTGAACTGGCAAATCGTCAACACCTCGCTCAACCAGCTGAAATTCCGTGGTCGAGAGGTGTCCCTGGCTTCCTTCAACAGTTATGCGCACCTGCAACTGCTGAAGGCCCCGGACCTCATCACCTTTCGCTGAGGCCGGACTATTGTGACCCTGGCTGTATTACCCAGCTGTAATTCCCAAAGAAAAGGATCGAACCATGACCTCCGTAGCTGACGCTGTACAAGCAATGAAAGCCAAGTTCAACCCAGCGGCCGCTGCCGGTCTGGACCTGGTCTTCGGTTTCCGCATCGACGAAACCAAAAACTTCTCGCTGATCGTCAAGGACAGCACCTGCGAACTGCAGGAAGGCGAAAACCCGGACGCACAGGTCACTCTGGTGATGGACGGTGAAACCCTGCAAGGCATCGTCAGCGGCGAGACCGATGGCATGCAAGCGTTCATGGGCGGCAAATTGCGCGCTGAAGGCGACATGATGTTGGCAATGAAATTGTCCGAGCTGTTCCCGGCGTAAGCACGTCGCGCCCTTTACGGGGCGCACGTCTGGCTGCAAACGAATCCCGCCCCTTGAGGCGGGATTCGTCGTTTCAAGCGTGCGAAAAAAGCCCGCTGTGATTTTGCGGTCTATATTTCTTTTGGCCGCAGGCGTCAGTCATCGGCATTTCCTCCCTCATTTTGGAATGACTGAACGGAGTGTATTGCCATGAGCGCACCTGACGATCACGACGGATTCAACCGCCGCCGTGTACTGCAAGGCCTCTCGGCAGGCGCCGTTGGTGCCTGGATCAGCCCGCTGTTCGCAGGGAGTAAAACCATGCCCGATGCCCCCGCCGACCTCATTCTCTACAACGGCCGCCTGCACACCGTTGATCGCAAAAAACCCCAGGCCAGTGCCGTGGCCATCAAGGACGGACGTTTTGTCGTGGTCGGCAGCGACGCCCAGGCCATGGCGCTGCAAGGTGCCGGCACGAAAATCATCGACCTGCATGGCCGCACGGTGATTCCCGGCCTCAATGACTCGCACTTGCACCTGATCCGGGGCGGCCTGAACTACAACCTCGAACTGCGCTGGGAAGGCGTGCCGTCACTGGTCGACGCGTTGCGCCTGCTCAAGGAGCAGGCCGATCGCACGCCCACGCCGCAATGGGTGCGGGTGGTCGGTGGCTGGAACGAATTCCAGTTCGCCGAGAAACGCTTGCCGACGCTGGACGAACTGAATAAAGCCGCGCCGGACACACCGGTGTTCGTGCTGCACCTCTACGACCGTGCCCTGCTCAACCGCGCGGCGTTGAAAGTCGTGGGTTATACCCGCGATACGCCGAACCCGCCGGGTGGCGAGATTCAGCGCGACGCCAATGGCGATCCGACCGGCATGCTGATCGCCCGCCCCAATGCGATGATCCTCTACTCGACGCTGGCCAAGGGGCCCAAACTGCCGCTGGACTACCAGGTCAACTCGACTCGCCAGTTCATGCGCGAGCTCAATCGCCTGGGTGTTACCAGCGCCATCGACGCCGGTGGCGGCTATCAGAATTATCCGGACGATTATCAGGTCATCCAGCAACTGGCCCGGGATCAGCAACTGACGGTGCGCATCGCCTACAACCTGTTCACGCAAAAACCCAAGGAGGAGCTGACCGATTTCAAGCACTGGACCAGCACCTCGCAGTACGGCCAGGGCGATGACTTTCTGCGGCACAACGGCGCCGGGGAAATGTTGGTGTTCTCGGCGGCAGATTTCGAAGACTTCCTCGAACCCCGTCCCGACCTGCCCCCTACTATGGAACAGGATCTGGAGCCGGTGGTGCGCCACCTCGTCGAGCAACGCTGGCCATTCCGGCTGCACGCGACGTACAACGAATCCATCAGCCGCATGCTGGATGTGTTCGAGAAGGTCAATCGCGACATTCCGTTCAACGGTCTGCCGTGGTTTTTTGACCATGCCGAAACCATCACACCGCAAAATATCGAACGGGTGAAGGCCTTGGGCGGCGGCATCGCGATTCAGGACCGGATGGCTTTTCAGGGTGAATATTTCGTCGACCGTTATGGTGCCAAAGCCGCAGAACACACGCCGCCGATTGCACGTATGTTGGCCGAGGGCGTGCCCGTCGGCGCTGGCACCGACGCCACCCGGGTCTCCAGCTACAACCCATGGACGTCACTGTATTGGCTGGTCAGCGGCCGCACGGTCGGGGGTCTTGAGTTGTACCCGCAAGGGTTGAGCCGCGACACGGCACTGGAGCTGTTCACCCATGGCAGCGCCTGGTTCTCGTCAGAGCAAGGCAAGAAGGGCCAGATCAAGGTCGGGCAACTGGCGGACTTGATTGCACTGTCGGCCGACTATTTCCACATTGCAGACGAGGCGGTGAAAGGGATCGAGTCGGTGCTGACGATCGTCGATGGCAAGATTGTCTATGGCACCGCCGAATTCGAGAAACTCGGACCGCCACCGATTCCTGTGGTGCCGGAGTGGTCGCCTGTAACCAAGGTGCCGGGGCACTGGAAAACCCTGACGCCGCTGACCGCGCAAATTCATCAATGCGTCGGCGCCTGTGCCGTGCATGCGCACAGCCATGAACGGGCGCGGATGTCGTCCGCACCAGTAAGTGATTTCCGCGCGTTCTGGGGCGCGTTCGGCTGTTCCTGTTTCGCCTTTTGATAAGCCCTTTGT
>JALYPE010000670.1 GCA_030856525.1 Pseudomonadota bacterium
GTCCTCCAGCGCGATCAGCGTTTCCATGCCGGGACGCAGCCAGCCGACGGTGGAGTTGGATGTGCCGAAGTCGATACCGCAGGCACGGGCTGGAGATGCGTTCTTCATGTCTTTCGGGTTCCGGTTAAAAAACGGCCGCGCAGTGTATGTCAGTGCGGCACAGATTCGAAGGCCGACTATCCGCTAAATCACTGACAAGCGCCTTGATAAGATGGCCGAATGCCCCAAACTTGTCTGCATTGGCTCTGGCAGCCATCGGGCGGTCGAAAGAACCACCCGCCGCTGCCGATAAACTTCTGATGCGCCGCCCGGTCACACCCTTGAGATCGGTCAATCCAGACACCGCCCAACAAGAGCAAGCTGTACCTGGCTGCGCGATTTCGATAATGGATGGTGATTCCTACGATGGACTTCAAAGACTATTACAAGATTCTCGGTGTGGATCCGACCGCGGACGATAAGACCATCAAGGCCGCTTATCGCAAACTCGCGCGCAAGTACCACCCTGATGTCAGCAAGGAAAAAGACGCCGAGTCCAAGTTCAAGGACGCGTCGGAGGCCTATGAGGCGCTCAAAAGTGCCGACAAGCGTGCCGAATATGACGACTTGCGCAAATACGGTCAGCATGGCCAGCCTTTCCAGGGCCCGCCCGGGTGGCAAGGTCGCGGTGCAGGCGGATTCGGTGGTGGTCAGGACACGGGCGATTTTTCGGACTTTTTCAGTTCGATCTTCGGCAACCGTGGGCCGGGCTTCAATGGTGGAGAATCGCGTCGCAGCACCGGACGTCGAGGGCAAGACGTGGAAATGGAATTAGCGGTTTTTCTCGAAGAGACCCTGGCGAACGAATCGAAGAAGGTGACGTTCCAGGTGCCGCAGTACAACGCTGCCGGCCAGCACGTGAGCAACACCACCAAAAGCCTCAACGTGAAGATTCCGGCCGGCGTGACCGACGGCGAGCGCATCCGCCTCAAGGGGCAGGGTGCGCCCGGCATTGGTGGCGGGGCGAACGGCGATTTGTACCTGATTATCCGTTTCGCGCCGCATCCCAAGTTCGACGTCGAAGGCGAAAACCTGATCATCACCTTGCCGCTGGCGCCGTGGGAATTGGCCCTGGGCGCTGAAGTGGCGGTGCCGACGCTGACCGGCAAGATCAACCTCAAGGTGCCGGCCGGCAGCCAGAATGGCCAGCGTATGCGCGCCAAAGGTCACGGCTTGCTAAACAAAGCGGGCGAACGTGGCTACCTGTTCGTGCAGCTCAAGGCCGTCATGCCGAAAACTGCAGACGATGAGGTCAAGGCGTTGTGGCAGGAGCTGGCTCGCAAGGCCGCGTTCAATCCGCGAGAAAATTTCTGATCGAAGACACGGAGTAGCCCGTCATGAGCAACCCCCTGATCGTTCAACTGGACATGGCAGAGTTCTGCGAAGCGTCGGATTTGTCGGACGTTTACGTGATCGAAATCGTCGAACACGGGATCCTGGAGCCGCAGGGCACAAAGCCCCAGGATTGGCGGTTTAACGATTTAGAGCTGGCGCTGGCCAAACGTGCCGCCAAGTTGCGGCACGACCTGGAGCTGGAATGGGAAGGGGTTGCGCTCGCGCTTGATCTGCTCGAAGAGGTTCAACAGCTGCGGGCCGAAAACAGCATGCTCAAGCAGCGGTTGGGGCGGTTGGTAGTGGATCTGTAATTCCTGCGGGCGTTTGTTGTTCAGATTCTGCGGGGCAGTATCACCGTAAACAGCGTGCCATCGGTCTCGTTCGAGCTCACGACGATCGAGCCTTTATGCGCGTTGACCACTTCCTTGACGATGAACAGGCCCAGACCCAGGCTGGTGGACGGTTGCCCCGGTTCTTCATCGGCACTGCGCACCAGCGGATCGAAAATCGTACCGATGGCTTCTTCGGGGATGGGCGTGCCGAAGTTGTGCACTTCGAGACGAACCGTGTCGGTCTCACCGGTCAGGGTCAGCGTTACCTCGCGTTTGCTCGCGCCGTGCTGCAAGGCATTGCCGATCAGGTTCTGCAGCATCTGGCTGAGCCGTCCGT
>JALYPE010000677.1 GCA_030856525.1 Pseudomonadota bacterium
GGTAATGGTTGAGCGCGACCGGATCGAGGATCGGGTTGATGTCGCCACCCTTGAGCAGCGCTGGCAGTGCAGAGGCAAAGCGCAGGCGCTGGCCAGTGCGCGACAGGTACAGCGGTTTGACGCCAAGACGGTCGCGGGCAATGAACAGACGCTTGGCGTCGCGATCCCAGATCGCGAACGCAAACATGCCATTCAGTTTGGGCAGCAATGCTTCGCCCCAGGCGTGATAACCCTTGAGCAACACCTCGGTGTCGCCGCCGGAATAGAAGGCATAGCCAAGGCTTTCCAGCTCGGTGCGCAGTTCGGGAAAGTTGTAGATCGCGCCGTTGAAGGCCAGGGACAGGCCCAGATGGTTGTCGACCATCGGCTGCGCAGAGCCGTCCGACAAGTCCATGATTTTCAGGCGGCGGTGGCCCAGGGCAATCGGCCCTTGAGCATGAAAGCCCCACGCGTCAGGGCCGCGCGGTGCCAGGTGATGGGTGATTCTTTCAACGGCTGCAAGGTCCGCAGGTTGATGATCAAAGCGTAACTCGCCAGCTAATCCACACATAAAGTCCTTACCGGTTTTTCCGTTGGGGAGGGTCGTTCGTTTCAGCGTCAAAAAACGCAGGTACTCAGAAACTGACCCGGTGTGGGCGTGGGAGTTTTAGATCGATAAGTAATAAGAGGGGTCAGCGCGGGGTGGCGCACCGGCTTTTTTTGGGTGCGATAAATGTTGATTCGAAGTAGGCGAGTGACGGCTCAATCGTCCCCGGACAGGACCGGGTATTCAGAATCAACCGACCTCGACCTGGCCTGCGACATAGCGCTTCAGCTGCTTGGTCGATTGAAGGCTTCATGCCTTGCCGCGAATCAAGCGGCGCAGGGCAAAGCGGTTCGGATGACAGGCTTCGGCCACGGCCCGGGGCAACGGTAACGGTTCGTCATCCAGCCAGGCGGCGAGCAATTCGCCGGACAAGGGAGCGGTGATCAGTCCGCGCGAACCGTGGCCACTGTTGACGTACAAACCCTCCTGCCACGGGCAGGGAATGTCCGGGGTCTGTCGGGCATCCTTGCTCAGGGCACGGTATACCTCGGCGAACGCTGGACTGTCTGCCAGGGGCCCGACGATAGGCAAGTAGTCCGGGCTGGTGCAGCGGAACGCGGCGCGGCCCTCTAGCGTTTCAATGTGCAGCTGTTCTGCACCGAGTCGGGTCACCAGGTCTGCGGAAATCTCTTCGAGCATCTGCAGGTTGCCGGCATGCTCCGCGGCCGTCGGAGTCAGGTCATCGTTGTTGAAATCAAAACTGGCGCCGAGCGTATGTTCACCCAGACGCGCCGGTGCGACGTAACCTTCAGCGCACACTACGGTGCTCAACGCCTGACTTTGAGCGGTCTGCGGCAACCGGGTGATCTGTCCGCGAATACGCTTGAGCGGCAACTCGCTGCTGCAAGGGAATCGCTTGATCTCGGCGGCGCCGGCAAGGACCACGACCGGCGCTTCGGCCAGCACTGTGTCGCCAGCCAGCGCTTGCCACTGCCCGTCGGTGCGTTGCAAGTGCAGCACGTCGTGGTGCGTCAGAATGTGAACGTTCGGCTGGCTCGCCTGCCACTGACACAGCGCTGGCGGGTGCACCCAACCGCCTTCAGGGTAGAACAGGCCGCCCGAGGCCAAACCGATACCGGCATGGATTTCGGCCTGCTCCCGATCGACAACGTGCAGCAGATTCCTCGGGAACGCCGCCGCCAGTTGCGCCTGCCGCTCGGCTTCCTTGCCATTGAACGCCAGTTGCAGCACGCCGCAACCCTCCCAGTCGACCCCTCGGTGCAACTGCTCGAGCAGCCGACGCGTATAACCAAAGCCACTGACGATCAGCTGCGACAATGCCGTGCCATGCGCGGACAGCTTGAGGTACAACACGCCCTGTGGGTTGCCCGACGCTTCTTGCGCCAGCGCCCTGTGCCGCTCCAGCAGGCTGACTTGCCAACCGCGCGCAGCCAGGCTCGCCGCCGTGGCGCAGCCCGCCAGTCCCGCACCGATGACTAGCGCCCGACGCTCGCCGGTCAACGCTGGCGGCCGCGCAAACCACGGTTTGACGGTCGCCGCTGGCGCAGCGTCGGCGGGCCAGCCTAGGAACGTACCGCGCAGAATTTCCCATTTGTGACCGATGCCAGGCGTGCGTTTCATCTTGAAGCCGGCCGCATTCAGCAGGCGTCGTACCCAACCGGTGCTGGTGAACGTGCTGATGGTCGAGCCGGGCGCCGCCAGACGCGCGAGTTCGGCAAACAGTTGGGCAGTCCACATGTCGGGGTTTTTCGCCGGCGCAAAACCGTCGAGAAACCACGCGTCAATCTGCGCATCGAGTTGTGGCAATTGCTCCAGCGCATCGCCGATCAACAGGGTCAGCGTGACTCGACCGTTGGCCAGTGTCAGCCGCTGGAAACCTTGATGCACGGCCACGAAAACCGCCAGCAATTGATCGGCAAAAGCCATCAGTTCCGGCCAAAGCGCCAAAGCGCGTTGCAGGTCCGGCAGGCTCAGCGGGTACTTCTCGACACTGACAAAATGCAACCGTGCACCCGCCACGGCGTGCTGCTCGAACAACTGCCAGGCGCAGAGAAAATTCAATCCGGTGCCGAACCCGGTTTCGCCGATCACCAGCCGTCCGCCCTCCGGCAGTGCTGCAAAGCGCTCACGCAGATTGTTCTGCTCAAGGAACACGTAGCGGGTTTCATCAAGGCCTGACTTGTCCGAAAAATACACATCGTCGAACATTCGCGAACGCGGCAGACCTTGGTCGTCCCAGTCGAGCTGGGCGTGGGGCAATACAGGTTTCATGGCAGGCTCGGCAACGGCAAGGCGGCTATTCTAGCCGATCGCTACCCCCGTGAGCGCCAACCTTGTAGCAGCTGCCGAAGGCTGCGTCCGG
>JALYPE010000680.1 GCA_030856525.1 Pseudomonadota bacterium
CAGTTCGGGTGTCTCAAGAAAGATCGCAATCTTGTGCGTCAGAACCACTGGCGAAAACGCTTCGTGAAGATCGGGCCGGTCTTCGCTCAGCCACTTGCTCAAGTTACTGACCAGCGTTGCGCTGGACTGCCGGGCAAGTTGCTCAAGCAGCGTCGCCGGCACCTCCCACCATGGAAAAACCCGGGCAGTGGTCTGTGCCGCGCCGCCCACTTCCAGTGATTGACCGTTGATCAGGCAGCGCCCGATCACCGGCAACAGTTGAGCCGCATCATCGACTTCGCTAGCCTGAAGAATCGGCAGCAGATAACGCCCATCCCAGAAGCGGAAAAACACCGCGTTGCCATTCGGCAGCAACACTTGCGTCAGGCTACGCAGATGCTCGACCACTGCCTCGAGCGGAGCAAAGGAAACCGCCAGCCAACCCCAGTCCAGCGATTCAGTCGTAGCAACCCACCGCAGAAACTCACTGTCAGCGGAGACGATTCCTAGATAAGGCATTACCGCTTCCCACTCGGCATACGCGGTGTCGGCCCAGATCGGACGTGGCGCTTGCAGGGGATTTGAAAGCTGCCAGGCCTTGAACACTTGCGCAGCACTTGCGCTGCCAAATACCGCGTACATCTGTTCGGAAGGTTGAATCGGCTGTCGCTCCAGCCAGGCATGAGGTGACAGGCGATCAGGCTGCACAGACACCTCCCTTGCAGCGCTCACATTCTTCGCAGAACGGCGCATCACTTGTGAGGCTCAGGATCTGAGCTGCACTCAAAACTGGCAGTTGTCTGGAAGTGTCTGGAACCCCCATGGCCGGCATCAGGGCCCCGCCGAGTTGTATCGGCACACTGCTGAAGATCCCGGCCGGGCCGATGTTGATCCAGTGCCCGCCCGCCTGAATCGAGGCATTAACGCCAGCGTCGATCACAATCTGTTGTGCAGCGGACACCTGATATTGCCCGCTGGCCTTCAGCACCTGACTGCTGACGCTGATGTGCCGATCGCCGTGAACGCGCAAGCTATCGCCGCTACCGATGTCGACGCTGCGCTGGTTTCCTACTTCAATAAACGAATCCTGCAACACACGCTGCGTCCAGTTTCGCTCGGCGCGCAAGTAAATTTCCTCGGCGCCTTTACGGTCCTCGATGCGCAATTCGTTGTAACCACCGCCTCCGGGACTGCTCTGGCTGCGGAAAATGCTGCGAGTCTTGTCGGCCGGCAGGTCGAGGGGCACTGGTGTTGCGGCGTTAGGCAGACACCCCACAATCAGTGGCTTGTCAGCATCGGCGTTTATAAAACCCACCAGCACTTCCATGCCGACTCGCGGAATCATCATGCTGCCGTAACGGTCATGCGCCCAACCGGTGGCCACCCGCAGCCAGCAACTGGAATGCTCGTTGAATTGGGCGTCGCGGTCCCATCGCAGTTGAACCTTGACCCGTCCATATTCATCGCAATGGATTTCGCTGTCCGTCGGGCCGGTGACCACTGCGGATTGGTAGCCCGCCACGTGGGGTTTCTGGACAAGCGTCGGGCGAAACGAAACGTCCCACGGCGTGGCCAGAAAAGTATTGCGATAACCTTGGAAGTCCCCCTCACCACCGCTACCGCTCATTTCCTCAAGAACTTGTGGCTGTCGGCCCTCGTGTTTGATGCGAGTGATCAGCCACAGATCATTCCAATCCGTGCGCGGGTGATCAGCCAGCTGCAGGAAATGTCCGCTGAGCATGAACGCCTGATCGCTGTCGCCTTGCGCCTCGCGGCCGTCTGCGTTGTGGCGCTCCAAAGCGCGCAGGGCCAACTGTCTACCGTATTCACGATCGGTGAACTGCCCGGGAAATTGATAATGCTCGAGTGCCGGCATCTGCTGATTGTCAGCCGAACTGTCGAGTTGCAGGCGAGGTTTATTGAAGTCGTAATCACGCAAGGTCACCGCCGTTGTCCGGGTTTCCAGGTGCACGTTGAAACGTTTGATTGCAGGCGCCTCGGCAGCCATGCCGCTGCCGGGCAGATACGGAACAGGCTCGGACAACCGGGGGAAAACCGTCTGATCGTCGCCAAAAACCAGCAAGTGACCGGCCGGGCTGTGCTGAAAGTGATAGTGAATGCCGAGCTCTGCACACAGGCGCTGGATAAACGTCAGATCGCTCTCGGCGTACTGCACGCAGTACTCACGCTCTGCGTAATCGCTGCCAAGCTGAAACTCGAAAGCGTCGCGCTGAATGCCATGATCCTTGAGGATGTGCTCAATGATCGTCGGCACACTTTTATGCTGGAAAATCCGCTGGTTGATACGGTGACCGAGGTAGGTCAAATGCGGCACCAGACTGACCTGATAGCGCGTCAGGCGAATCCCGGAATCACCTTGTCCTACGCGATAAATCTGACCGTGAATACCGGAGTTCTGCGGACCAAAACTCAGAAATGCCTGACGATGGAGAAGGCTTTCGAGGTCGATGTCAGGCCGCTCGCTGACCAGTTCCAGGTCAAAACGGAAGGGTTGGCTGATGGCTTCCTTTCCTGTGAACTCAAGCACCTTGAGCTCATTCTGGTCGCCGTCGATCGTCAACGTGAAACGCGCATGGTTGGCAGAAGCGAACATCCGATGTGTCTCTGCTGAAGGGAGACCGGCGATTCTGCATGAGCGGCAAGGGTTGCCGAGGGAGGGACAGGGAAATCAGATTCCCCCTGCGCTTTTAGGGATTTTTCCTCCAAGACTTGGCGTGTTCGGCTACAGACATCTCCTTCAGAACCACCACCCCTCCTGTAGGAG
>JALYPE010000683.1 GCA_030856525.1 Pseudomonadota bacterium
TCCAGACAGACCGCAGCGATACTATCGCCAGCAAGCCGGCTCCTACGATCTGACCATTGAGGCCTGCATGTCTTTCGATCTCGCCGCACGCCTTGCTGCCCGCCGTGCCGACAATCTCTACCGCCAACGCCCACTGCTCGACAGCCCGCAAGGCCCACAAGTGGTGGTCGATGGTCAGTCGTTGCTGGCGTTCTGCAACAACGATTACCTCGGTCTGGCCAATCATCCGCAAGTGATCGAAGCCTGGCGCGCCGGTGCCTCCCGGTGGGGCGTCGGCGGCGGGGCTTCGCATCTGGTGATCGGCCACAGCACGCCGCATCACGAACTTGAAGAAGCTTTAGCCGACCTTACCGGTCGCCCGCGTGCCTTGCTGTTTACTACCGGCTACATGGCCAATATTGGCGCAGTCACCGCGCTGGTGGGGCAGGGCGATACGGTGCTCGAAGACCGGCTCAATCACGCTTCATTGCTGGACGCCGGTCTGCTCTCCGGCGCGCGCTTCAATCGTTATCTGCACAACGACGCGGCGAGTCTGGCCAAGCGCCTCGAGAAAGCCATCGGCAATACCCTGGTGGTCACCGACGGCGTGTTCAGCATGGACGGCGACATCGCCGATCTGCCGGCGCTGGTGCGGGAAACCAAAGCTAGCGGGGCGTGGCTGATGGTGGACGATGCCCACGGTTTTGGACCGCTGGGCGCCACGGGTGCCGGCATCGTCGAACATTTCGGTTTGAGTCAGGACGATGTGCCGGTACTGGTCGGCACGCTGGGCAAAGCGTTTGGTACGGCCGGCGCGTTTGTCGTTGGCAGCGACGAGCTGATCGAAAGCCTGATCCAGTTCGCCCGCCCATACATTTACACCACCAGCCAGCCGCCTGCGCTGGCGTGCGCAACGCTGAAAAGCTTGGAATTGCTGCGCACTGAACACTGGCGCCGTGAGCACCTGCAGATCCTGATCCGCCAATTCCGCCGGGGTGCCGAGCAGATCGGTCTGGAACTGATGGACAGCTTCACGCCAATTCAGCCGATCATGGTTGGCGATGCCGGGCGCGCGGTTCGACTGTCGCAAATGCTCCGCGAACGCGGCCTGATGGTGACTGCGATTCGCCCGCCGACCGTACCTGCGGGCAGTGCGCGTTTGCGGGTGACGTTGACCGCGGCGCACAGCGAAGCACAGGTGCAGCTATTGTTAGAGGGCCTCGCCGACTGTTTTCAACAACTGCGCCCGGAGCCAAACCATGCGTGATCGGCTGATTCTGCTACCCGGTTGGGGGCTCGGCATTTCGCCGCTGGAGCCCTTGTCAGCAGCGCTGCAGGGGCTGGATGAGCGCCTACGCGTCGAGATCGAGCCGCTGCCGGAGCTGGAATCCAGCGACCTGGAAGAGTGGCTCGACGAACTCGATGCAACCGTGCCGCAGGACACCTGGCTGGGCGGCTGGTCCTTTGGCGGCATGCTCGCAGCCGAGCTGGCGGCGCGGCGCGGTGATCGGTGCTGCGGCGTACTGACGCTCGCGAGCAATCCCTGTTTTATCGCCCATGAACAGTGGACGAGTGCAATGTCGGGGGAAACCTTCGACGCGTTTCTGGCCGGTTGCAAAACTGATTCGCGGCTAACCTTGAAACGCTTTGCATTGCTTTGCACTCAGGGCGCCGAAGACCCGCGCGGGTTGTCGCGGTTGTTGCTCGGCGGCGCGCCGCACACGACTGATGCCGTGCTGATGAGCGGCCTTGAAGTGCTCGCACAACTGGATACCCGTCAGGCGCTGCAAGCCTTTCGCGGACCGCAACTGCACCTCTTCGCCGGGCTCGACGGCCTGGTGCCCGCTGAGGCCGCGAGTGAGTTGCTGGCGTTGTTGCCGGATGTCGAAATCGGTCTGATTGAACAGGCCAGCCACGCGTTTCTTCTGGAAGACCCCCACGGTGTAGCGGGGGCGATCCAGGCCTTTTTGCATGAGTTTGGTGATGACTGATTTATCCCTTCACGGCTTGCCCGGCGGCTTGCCGGACAAGCGCGACGTAGCCGCTTCCTTTTCCCGCGCGGCAGCCAGCTATGACAGCGTGGCTGAGCTGCAGCGTGCGGTCGGCGGTGAATTACTGGGCCGGCTGCCGGACGCTTTCGTACCGGCTCGCTGGCTCGATCTGGGGTGCGGCACCGGTTATTTCAGCCGGGTGTTGGCCGAACGGTTTCCCGACGGTCATGGCGTGGCGCTGGACATTGCCGAGGGCATGCTCAATCACGCGCGGCCATTGGGCGGGGCCCGCGATTTCATTGCCGGGGATGCCGAGCGTTTGCCGCTGCAGGCTGCGACCTGCGATTTGATCTTTTCAAGCCTGGCGGTGCAGTGGTGCGCTGACTTCGCTTCGGTGCTCAGTGAGGCGAAGCGGGTGCTGAAACCGGGTGGAATTTTCGCGTTTGCTAGTCTGTGCGTGGGCACCTTGGCGGAGCTGCGCGACAGTTGGCGTCAGGTCGATGGCAGGGTCCACGTCAATCGCTTTCGTGAGCTCGGCGTTTATCAACAGCTTTGCGCCGACAGCGGTTTGCGAATCGCGCGACTGGAAACGCGCGCCCATGTGCTGCACTACCCTGATGTGCGCAGTCTCACCTACGAGCTCAAGGCGTTGGGTGCGCATAACCTGAATCCCGGTCGACCCGGCGGTTTGACCGGACGTGCGCGGATTCTTGGCCTGGTTGAGGCTTATGAGCGGTTTCGTCAGGCCGAAGGTCTGCCGGCGACTTATCAAGTGGTGTACGCGGTTTTGGAGAAACCCCAATGAGCGCAGCCTATTTCATCACCGGTACGGACACCGATGTTGGCAAGACTACTGTTGCGGCGGGGTTACTGCATGCTGCGCGCTCAGCGGGCCTGAGTACCGCGGCGGGCAAACCGGTGGCCTCCGGTTGCTCGGTCACGCCCAAGGGTTTGCGCAACGCGGATGCCCTGGCGCTGCTGGCGGAGTGCTCGATGCCGCTGACTTATAAG
>JALYPE010000710.1 GCA_030856525.1 Pseudomonadota bacterium
CTGCAGGGCCTGTCCCGCAAAAAAAGACTATCGATGGAGCTCGCTGTGCAACAGTTCATGCCTGTCGCCATGACTTGCAGGAAATGTCTATTCGGAAAATATCTTGTAGGCAAACGTCCGTGTCCCGGTTTATCGAAGGGACGGGCAGTATTACCACGGTTGCCTTCGTTGCCGTTCCAATCCCGATGCCCCGCAGACCGGGCTGCGACTCCTCCGGCCTTATTCCCATAAGCCATAAGCACCGTACTTTGCGTGATATGGCCTGCGAACGTTTGCCGGTATGATAGGCGCCCCCGCAGTCTGGATTGCGAATACGCCATGACCTTGCAGTACCCAACCATCGCCGATTGCGTCGGCAACACTCCGCTGGTTCGTTTGCAGCGCCTGTCTGGCGCCACCAGCAATACCCTCTTGCTCAAGCTGGAAGGGAACAACCCGGCGGGTTCGGTCAAAGACCGTCCGGCGCTGTCGATGATCACCCGCGCCGAGCTGCGTGGGCAGATCCAGGCCGGTGACACGCTGATTGAAGCGACGTCGGGTAATACCGGGATTGCGCTGGCCATGGCCGCCGCAATCAAGGGTTACAAGATGATCCTGATCATGCCGGACAACTCCAGTGCCGAGCGTAAGGCGGCGATGACGGCCTATGGCGCCGAGCTGATTCTGGTCAGTCAGGAAGAAGGCATGGAAGGCGCGCGCGACCTGGCTCAGCGAATGGAAGCCGAAGGCCGTGGCAAGGTCCTGGACCAATTCGCCAACGGGGATAATCCCGAGGCGCATTACACCAGTACCGGTCCGGAAATCTGGCGTCAGACCGGGGGCACCATCACCCATTTCGTCAGTTCGATGGGCACCACCGGGACCATCATGGGCGTCTCGCGTTATTTGAAAGAGCAAAGCGATACCGTGCAGATCGTCGGTCTGCAACCGATGGAAGGTTCGGCGATCCCGGGCATCCGGCGCTGGCCGCAGGAATACCTGCCGAAGATTTATCAGGCCGATCGCGTGGACCGGATCGTCGACATGGCGCAAAGCGAAGCCGAGGACGTCACCCGTCGTCTGGCCCGCGAAGAAGGCATCTTCTGCGGCGTGTCTTCGGGCGGTGCCGTTGCAGCCATGCTGCGCCTGTCCAAAGAAGTTGAAAACGCGGTGATCGTCGCGATCATTTGCGACCGTGGCGACCGTTACCTGTCGACCGGCATCTTCGACGCGCCCAACTGATGGCCAAGCACGAGAGAGGCCTGCGCTTCCAGCCCGCTGGCGGCAGCAAGGCCCCACAGATTCCGACCGGCAAGAAGCAGCGCCTGAACATCGAGCGCCTCGCGAATGACGGTCGCGGCATCGCATTTTTCGAGGGGCGCACCTGGTTTGTCCTCGGCGCCCTCGCGGGTGAAGAAATTGAAGCGCGGGTGCTGGGTGCCCACGGCAAGGTGGTCGAGGCGCGCACCGAGCGTGTATTTCAGGCCAGCGAACAGCGGCGACCGGCACCCTGTGTACATTTCGGGCGCTGCGGCGGTTGCAGCGTTCAGCATCTGCCCCACAGTGAACAACTTGCCCTGAAACAGCGCATGCTCGCCGAGCAATTGACCAGGGTCGCCGGTGTCGAACCCGAAGAATGGGCGGCGCCGCTGAGCGGTCCGGAGTTCGCCTACCGTCGGCGCGCCCGGGTCGCGGTGCGCTGGGACATGAAGGCGAAACACCTCGAAGTCGGCTTTCGCGCGGCGGGCAGTCAGGACATCGTTGCGATCAGTGAATGCCCGGTGCTGGTACAGCCCTTGCAACCGATCATCAGCCGTTTGCCGGAGATGTTACGACGCCTGAGCAAACCTCAAGCACTCGGCCACGTCGAACTGTTCAGCGGCACTTCGCTGGCAGTTTTGCTGCGTCACATGGCGCCGTTGTCTGACGCCGATCTGACGATTCTCAAGGATTTCTGCGCGCTCCATGAGGCTCAGCTGTGGCTGCATGGTGATGGCGGCCCGCAACCGGTCGACGTCGAACAGTCGCTGGGTTATCGCCTGGAACCATGGGATCTGGACCTGGCTTACAGGCCGGGGGATTTCATTCAGGTCAACGCAGCGGTCAATGACGCCATGATTGCCCAGGCTCTGGACTGGTTGAAGCCCGCCGCGCACGAGCGTGTTCTCGATCTATTCTGTGGCTTGGGTAACTTCGCCTTGCCGCTGGCCAAAGCCGTTCGCGAAGTCGTGGCGGTGGAAGGTGTACAGGCAATGGTCGAGCGCGCAGCTGCGAATGCTGCCAGCAACAATTTGCATAATGTTCAGTTTTTTCAGGCCGATTTGTCTCAGCCTTTGACCGATGCCGAATGGGCGCGGGAAGGCTTTTCTGCGGTACTCTTGGACCCACCGCGTGACGGTGCTTTCGAGGTGGTGCGCAAGCTCAAGGGCATGGGCGCCAAACGGTTGGTGTATGTGTCGTGCAACCCGGCAACGCTGGCGCGGGACACGGCCGAATTGATCAAGCAGGGCTACCGGTTAAAACGTGCCGGGATTCTCGATATGTTTCCTCAGACGGCACATGTCGAGGCCATGGCGTTATTTGAAGCGAGCCAGGATGGCTCGTCTGGTCCGACTGACCCGCTTGTGCAGCACTCGTCCTAGCCCCATGAGTGCGTGCTGGCAGTGAAGGTCAGCGATTTGACGCATTGAATCTGCGTCGTAGGGAAGGTAAAGCAAGATGGTACAGGTGAGAGCACACCAGCCGATCAACACCGACGGCAGTATCAATCTCGAGGCTTGGCTCGATCATGCGGTCAGTGTCGATCTGGCACTGGATCGCGAAGCCTTGAAAGACGCGTGCGAATTCGCCCGCGTGTCCGAACAACAGGCCAATGCGGCAAAGAATCTGTGGTCCGAAGGGACATCCAGCTTCCGCACCGGCCTTGAGATCGCCGAGATCCTCGCCGACCTCAAACTGGATCAGGATTCGCTGGTAGCCGCGGTCCTGTACCGCGGCGTGCGCGAAGGCCAGATCGATCTGCCGGCGGTGAGCCAGCGATTTGGTCCGGTCGTCGCCAAATTGATTGACGGCGTACTGCGCATGGCGGCCATCAGCGCTAGCCTGAGCCCACGCCAGTCCATGGTGCTGGGCACTCAGGGCCAGGTCGAAAACCTGCGCAAAATGCTCGTTGCCATGGTCGATGACGTTCGCGTCGCGCTGATCAAACTGGCCGAGCGAACCTGCGCGATCCGTGCGGTGAAAACCGCCGACGATGAAAAGCGCAACCGCGTGGCGCGCGAAGTGTTCGACATCTACGCGCCACTCGCGCACCGCCTCGGCATCGGCCACATCAAGTGGGAACTGGAAGACCTGTCGTTCCGTTACCTCGAGCCTGATCAGTACAAACAGATCGCCAATCTGCTGCACGAGCGGCGTCTGGATCGCGAGCGCTTCATCGCGGATGTGATGAGCCAGCTAAAGATCGAACTGCAGGCTACCGGCGTCGATGCCGACATCAGCGGCCGGGCCAAACACATCTATTCGATCTGGCGCAAAATGCAGCGCAAGGGCCTGGCATTCAGCCAGATCTACGACGTTCGCGCCGTGCGTGTACTGGTTCCGGAAATGCGCGACTGCTATACCGCGCTCGGCATCGTCCACACACTGTGGCGGCACATCCCGAAAGAATTCGACGACTACATCGCCAACCCGAAGGAGAACGGATACCGCTCGTTACACACCGCGGTAATCGGGCCTGAAGGCAAAGTGCTGGAAGTGCAGATTCGCACCCACGCGATGCACGAAGAGGCCGAGCTGGGCGTTTGCGCACACTGGCGCTACAAAGGCACCGACGTCAAATCCGGTTCGAATCATTACGAAGAGAAAATTTCCTGGCTGCGTCAGGTCCTCGAGTGGCATGAAGAGTTGGGTGATATCGGCGGTCTGGCCGAACAGCTACGCGTCGATATCGAACCTGATCGCGTGTACATCTTCACCCCGGACGGTCACGCCATCGACCTGCCGAAAGGCTCGACACCGCTGGACTTCGCCTACCGCGTGCACACCGAGATCGGTCACAACTGCCGTGGCGCGAAGATCAACGGGCGGATCGTGCCGCTCAACTACAGTCTGCAAACCGGCGAACAGGTCGAGATCATCACCAGCAAACACGGCACACCAAGCCGCGACTGGCTGAACCCGAACCTGGGCTACATCACCACGTCGCGGGCGCGGGCGAAGATCGTTCACTGGTTCAAATTGCAGGCCCGTGACCAGAACGTCGCGGCCGGTAAAACCTTGCTTGAGCGGGAGCTGAGTCGTCTCGGTCTGCCGGCGGTGGACTACGAGAAACTGGCCGAAAAGGCCAACATGAAGACCGCCGAGGACATGTAC
>JALYPE010000720.1 GCA_030856525.1 Pseudomonadota bacterium
CCTACGGCGATGTGCTCGGCAACTTCTCCTACCGTCCACACCCTGGTCGGATCGGAAATGGTAAAGCGATCAATCGCGGTATGCATGCTGTCGTTGCGGATATGCTTGACTGTATCGCCTGGATCACACGCGGAGAAGTCAATGCCTGTCCAGCCCGACATCAACGTCAATGCGCCTTCATAACTGGCGTAGCGCTTGTATTCGGCGAGCTTTTCCTCTGCTTCCGCATCGGTCCTGCCGACAATCAATGTCATCATGCCGAACACCGCAACACTGTCGCGAGGCCGTCCTTCAGCGACAGTGGCAGCCCTGAGTTTTTTTACAGTCGCCGCAAGCACGGTTTTCGTTGGGCTGCTGGCGAATACACACTCCGCATGGCGACCTGCAAATGCTTGCCCTTTAGGCGACGCGCCGGCTTGATAGAGAACGGGCGTGCGTTGCAGCGATGGCTCGCTGAGATGGATACCTTTGAGTTGGAAGTGTTGGCCATCGTGATCGACAGGGTGAACTTTAGCGGGGTTAATATAAACTCCCGTTTCGACGTTCCGTTCTACAGCATCTTCTTCCCAGCAGCCTTCCCATAGCTTGTACATGAGTTCCATGTACTCTTCAGCAATTTCATAACGAGTATCGTGGCCGGTTTGGGCCTTCGCGCCGCTGGCTTTTGCTGCACTATTCAGATAACCAGTTACGATATTCCAGCCGATTCGGCCGTTGGTAAGATGGTCCAACGTGCTCATTCTCCGAGCGAAAGTGTACGGCGGTTCATAAGTCAACGAACCTGTAACGCCAAAGCCGAGGTGCTGGGTGACTGCCGCCATTGCTGGAACAATCACGAACGGATCGTGGCTCGGTATTTGAACGGCATTGCGCAGCGCAGCGTCGGAGTTGCCGCCGTACACGTCATACACTCCGGTCACGTCAGCCAGGAAAATCCCGTCAAAACATCCGCTTTCCAGCGTCTTCGCCAGATCCTGCCAGTAAGCGATCGTTTTGTACTCGGACGAGCGATCACTTGGGTGACGCCACAATCCCTGGGACTGATGCACAGGAGTGTTCATATCAAATGCATTGAATAGAATTTTTTTAGACATTATGTATATTCCAAGGTCGAGCGAAGGGCTGAAAACTATTGATGCTCGAGAGTTGCATACTTTCCGCTATGGTAGACAAGCGGTTCACCACCATTGATCGCTGTATTGATCACTCGGCCAATTATGATCGTGTGATCACCACCATTATGAGATTCATGAACCTCGCATTCACCATGAGCCAAAGCGCCCTCAAGGCATGGGCTGCCTGTAACGCCTTTGTAGAAATTTACATGATCAAACTTGGTATCGGATTTTGATGAAAATAGTTGCGAAACGGTGCTCTGATCTTTGCTAAGAAAGTTTATGCAAAAATGACCGTTGTCCAGAATCGCAGTCAACGTCTTGGAGTTATTGTCAAGACTCACCAAAAACAGGGGCGGTGTCAGAGAGAGTGACATGACAGCGGTCATTGTTATGCCTGCACACAAACCATCATCGTCGGCGGTGGAGATTACGGATACGCCTGCTGCAAACTGGCCGGCGAATTTGCGTAAATCTACTTCTGGCGTTTTTTTATTATCAAGTTGCATATTATTTCTCCTGGTTGCTTGAAGAGATAGTGCGCAGCGTCTCTCTTCAATTCAAACGAATTATTCTGTAGGTTTGACTTCAATTTTTTCGATGTGAATGTAACTGCTGATTCTTTACCCAGGTTCGACTTTGAACGCCTACGCGATTTGTGGCTGCTCCCACCCGTTGAGCTACTTCAGAAAGCTGAGATCCAGAGGGTAGTCGAGGATGATTCGGGTCTGATCGAGGTCGTTGGCAATTGCGCCATAGTCACCTCCAGTTCGCATTGAGGCGTGCATCAAGCGCAACGACAGGTTCCTGGCAGGGCCACTCTGTACGACGTATTTGACCCACAGGTCACGCTCCCATTGCGAGCCATCGCGCACTGCCCGGTAGCGAGAGTAGGGGCCGCCGGCGTCACTGCCGTCGATATCGGTGCCGCGGAGGTAGCGCGCGGTGAAGGTCAGGCCCGGCACGCCGAGCACCGCGGCATCCAGATCGTAGCGGGCGCTCCAGATTTTTTCGTTGGGACTGTTGAAGTCACTGCCCTGAGCGGCTGAATCCAGTTCGATATCGAAACTGTTCCAGACGTAGTCAAACGGCTGGTCGCCATCAATTTGCGTATAAGCCACTTCGACCTTGTGTCCACCCAAGGAATAGCCGACGCGGGTGCTCCAGGAATCGTTGCGGATATCACCCAACAAGTCCGCGCCGGTATTGCGCGTGCGGTAGTAGTTGACCCCCGTATTGATCACGCCGCCGACGTTCAAGGGCAGCCGGTAGTCAATCGAGGCAAACTGCTGGTTCCAGATATCGTCCAGTTCGGAACCGAAGAGTTTGATCTTTACGTTGTTGATGCCGGTGTAGATGCCGCCGTAGTAACTGACAAACTCGCTGTCAGTCTGGCGCCCGCTAT
>JALYPE010000721.1 GCA_030856525.1 Pseudomonadota bacterium
GCTCCTACAGGACGAATATGCCTGTAGGAGCTGCCGAAGGCTGCGATCTTTTTTATGCCTGGCAAAAACCTGCAGGCACAAAAAAGCCCCGCTTTTGAGGGCGGGGCCTTTTACTAAAGCAAGTACAAGTTAGATAACTTGAACTTCTTCAGCTTGCATGCCTTTCTGACCGCGGGTAGCGATGAAAGAGACCTGTTGGCCTTCTTTCAGGCTTTTGAAGCCGTCGGATTGGATAGCTTTGAAGTGAACGAACAGGTCGTCACCGGATTGTGGAGTGATGAAGCCGAAGCCTTTTTCATCGTTGAACCACTTAACGGTACCAGTTTGGCGATTAGACATGGTGTAACTCCTTGAACAAAGATAACTGCGACGCAGGAAGAACCCTGGCCGAGACTGAGTGCAAAGAGCATGAAAAATTCTTGTAGATGGTTGGATCGAAATTCAACATATCGTGTAGAGATTCTCTGTGACACAAGCAGTTCAGTGGCGCCACCTTAACCCTTTTTCCGGAGTGTGCCAATGCTTCTTGCGAAGGTTTCTCTGATTTCGTGACTGGCGGTGCTTCGTATTGGCGCCAAGTCCCGGAATTTACGGGGGATCGGCGAGAATGCTGCCGCAGAACTTTGAACCGGCCGCGCGCCCCGGTAAGATGCCGGACAGATTTTTTCCACCTCGCTATTCAGGACACCCGCCATGAGCATCAAATCGGACAAGTGGATTCGCCGCATGGCGCAAGAGCACGGCATGATCGAACCTTTCGTTGAACGCCAGGTGCGTGGCGAAGGCGCCGAGCGCGTGATTTCCTACGGTGTATCGAGCTATGGCTACGATGTGCGCTGCGCTGATGAATTCAAAGTGTTCACCAACATCAACTCGGCGACCGTCGATCCGAAGAACTTCGACGAAAAAAGCTTCGTCGACGTAAAGAGCGACGTCTGCATTATCCCGCCCAACTCGTTCGCTCTGGCGCGGACCGTGGAGTTTTTCCGCATCCCGCGCAACGTGCTGACCATCTGTCTGGGTAAAAGCACCTACGCGCGCTGCGGCATTATCGTCAACGTCACGCCGCTCGAGCCGGAGTGGGAAGGCCACGTCACTCTGGAATTCTCCAACACCACCACATTGCCGGCGAAGATCTACGCCAATGAAGGCGTCGCGCAGATGCTGTTCTTTGAATCCGACGAAGAGTGCGAAGTCTCCTACAAGGACCGTGGCGGCAAGTATCAGGGTCAACGCGGCGTCACTTTGCCGCGCACTTGATCGGTTCTCTGACGGGGCTTGGGAATTCTTCTGCGCGGAAACACTCTATTGGGTGTACTGCCCGGTTAGCGCACAGCAAACCGGGCCATTGCTCAGGAGTGCTCTATGAAGATTGATCCGCGAATAAGTGCCGAACTGGCAAGGCTTGAGCCCAATCAGGTTGGCGTCATGGCCTGGTCCTTGTTGGCACATCCGCCACTTAGCATGTCAGGGGGCATTCCCGGCCAACCTGATCCTGATACCCCTAATGAACAACCGACTGAACCGGGCGTACCTACTCTTCCGGACGAGCCGCCACCGGCGCCGGTTGCCTGACAGAATTTGTCATACCGCCGGTCGCATGACCGGCGGAGTCCTGTAGGAGCAAGCTTGCTCGCGATTGCGTTGTGTCAGTCACCTACTTGCTGACTGATTAGCCGCTTTCGCGAGCAAGCTCTGCTCCTACAGGGCCTCATGAGCACGCTTCGCTCCTGAAGGCTGCTGAAGGTCAACTGACCGGCCATATCTCGTTATCGCCAACCACAAATATCCTGCAGCTCTCATCCCGCTCGACCTGATGCCCACCGGTAAACGCCCCGAACGCCGGCAGCAGGCTGATCTCCACGCCAAACTTGAAACACGCCAATCGCAAACTCTGTCGCCCGCGTCCATGCAACCGGTAAACGGGATGCACGTGCCCAGCCAAAACGTGGCGATTGGGGTGCGGGTCAGGCTCGTGCTGCAGCGCGAACGGTCCCAACAGCAGCGGCTCGGGCACCACGCGAATGTTCAGGGAGGCGGGTGGGTCGCCGGCGCGTTTGTCATGGTTGCCGCGGATCAGCGTCATCGGCAGGTCACGGTGCTGCTCTCGCCACTCGGCCAGAGCGGCCAGTGTGGCTTGCGCGTGAGAGCCGGGGCCGTGCAGGAAGTCCCCGAGGAAAATCAGCTGACGGCAGGGCAGAGTGCTCAGGAGCGTGTTCAGCACAGCAATATTGCTGGAAGTTGTGCCGTGAGGTACCGGTTGGCCAAGATTTCTATAAGCAGCGGCCTTGCCGAAATGCACGTCGGCGATCAGCAACGCCTCCTGCTCCGGCCAGTAGATGGCTTTTTCCGGGAGTAACCAGAGTTCTTCGCCCGCCAGTTTTATTGGATAAGGCGTACTCATCAATCCTTCCCTGTTTCAGCAGTTTTCTCGAGATCGCTGACCATGCGTCTGATTCGATCGGCGAGTTTTTCCGAACTCATGCTTTCGCGCATGCGCTCGACCAGCAGCGGAAACCCCAAGGGGGTAGGACGCTTGATGAGGTGCAAGTCCATTTTCAACGTGTTGAGCCGCTCCAGTGTCTGTTCCAGGCGATGAATATCCAGTTCTTCTCGCAGGACTTCTTTCCCGGCCTGCGCCAGCAGAAGATTGCCTGCGTCGTACTGCTTGAACACTTGAAAAAATAACCCGCTCGACGCCTGAACCTGGCGCGTACTTTTCGGCGCGCCCGGGTAGCCGGCAAACACCAGCCCGGCGATGCGCGCAATTTCGCGAAAACGTCGCAAGGCAAGCTCGCCGGCGTTCAAGCTGGCGAGTACGTCCCTCAACAGGAATTCGGGACTCAACAACTCGGTATTCAGGTGTTCGGACCAATCGATGTACGTAGCGCTGAGCAATTCCAGACCGTAATCGTTGACCGCGATGGAAAACGTCACCGCCACGCGTTGACTCACCCGCCAGGCCAGCAAACTCGCCAGGCCTAAATGCACCTGGCGACCGGCGAAGGGATAGAGAAACAAATGCCAGCCTTCGCGTGATTTGAGCGCCTCAGCCAGCAGACTGTCTTCAGTAGGCAATCCTGACCACTGTTGTTGCACTTCAAGCAGTGGTCGCAGAGCGCGCATTTCCGGACCCATGAATTCGCCCCGGGCGGCTGCACCGAAGCGTACGACCACGGCGTGGGCGAGCTCGTTGGATAAGGGCATGCGTCCGCCATTCCAGCGCGGCACGGCGGCTTTCTTCGCGGTGCTGCGTTTGACGTACGCCGTCATGTTTTCCACCCGCACCAATTCCAGCAAGCGACCGGCAAACAAAAAGCCGTCCCCCGGTTTGAGTCGCGCGATAAAACCTTCCTCGACGCTGCCCAGCTGTTTACCGCCGCCGCCCTTGCTCCAGAATTTCAAGTTGATACTGGCGTCGCTGACGATGGTGCCGACGCTCATGCGATGACGTCGGGCCAGTCGCGCATCAGGTACGCGCCAGACGCCGTGCTCGTCCGGTTCGACCCGGCGATAATCCGGATACGCTGTCAGCGAAAGCCCGCCGTGGCGTACGAACGCCAGCGCCCACAACCAGTCCTCTGACGTGAGATCCCGGTAAGCCCACGCGCCACGCACTTCTTCGTACAAGTCATCGGGCAAAAATCCACCGCCCAGCGCCATGC
>JALYPE010000728.1 GCA_030856525.1 Pseudomonadota bacterium
TTGCAGGACACCACGGACCTTGAGAGGGACGAATTATGAAAACGAAAACGCTCTCGCAGTGCACCGGCTTATGGATGCTCGGACTTGTGAGCGGCGGCCTGGTTCAGGCCACGGAACTGGTCTACACGCCGATCAATCCGTCGTTTGGCGGCAACCCGTTGAACGGCACCTGGCTGCTCAATAACGCGCAGTCGCAGAACGACTACGACGACCCCGACCTGAAAAGCCGGTCATCGCTGGCCGGCACCACAGCGCTGGAGCGCTTCAGCAATCAGCTGGAATCGCGCTTGCTCGGGCAGTTGCTGGACAACATCTCAACCGGCAATACCGGCAGCTTGTCCACCGACGCTTTTATCGTCGATGTGCTCGACGATTCGGGGGCGCTGACGATTGTGGTGACTGATCGGGTGACGGGTGAAATTTCGGAAATCCAGGTAAATGGACTGGCCCCTTGAAGGGGACTCGGGTCGACGGGGAGTGACGGACATGAAAAAAATAATACTGGTTGGGCTGATGCTGGCGGCGTTGCAGGGTTGCAATTTGCGTGAGCCGATGTCGGCCGAGCAGGACACCGAATCACCGACGCTGACACCACGGGCGTCGACCTATTACGACCTGCTCAACATGCCACGGCCCAAGGGGCGACTGATGGCGGTGGTGTATGGTTTTCGCGATCAGACCGGGCAGTACAAACCGACCCCGGCCAGCTCGTTTTCCACCAGCGTGACCCAGGGCGCAGCGAGCATGCTGATGGATGCATTGCAGGCCAGTGGCTGGTTTGTGGTGCTGGAGCGTGAGGGGCTGCAGAATTTGCTGACGGAGCGCAAGATCATTCGCGCGTCGCAGAAGAAGGCCAACACGCCGGTGAATATCCAGGGTGAGTTGCCGCCGTTGCAAGCGGCGAATCTGATGCTTGAGGGCGGGATCATTGCGTATGACACCAACGTGCGCAGTGGCGGCGAGGGTGCGCGTTATCTGGGGATTGATATTTCCCGGGAGTATCGGGTGGATCAGGTCTCGGTGAACCTTCGCGCGGTGGATGTGCGCAGTGGGCAGGTGTTGGCGAACGTGATGACCAGCAAGACGATTTATTCGGTCGGGCGCAGTGCCGGGGTGTTCAAGTTTATCGAGTTCAAGAAGTTGCTCGAGGCTGAGGTCGGCTACACCACTAATGAGCCGGCGCAGTTGTGTGTGTTGTCAGCGATCGAGTCGGCGGTTGGGCATTTGCTGACGCAGGGGATCGAGCGCAAGTTGTGGGCGGTGGCGGGGGATAACGCTGCCTCGGTGCAGAATGAGACGCTGGATCGGTATCTGGCGCAGAGCAAGATCGTGCCTGAGGAAGAGAATGATTGATTCACCGGCTCTGCAGGCGCCGCTCGACCCCCTGTAGGTGCGAGCGGGCGGCCGAAACCACCAGCCGCCCTCACCACGGCAACCGGGTTTTGCCCAAAACCGACGCACCATCCCGGATGTCTGGAAGCTCCCCCGAAAAAACAGCACGTACATCCAATTTCCCAACCCCACCACCCGGGCACTATCAAAACATTCCCGGCGCACCCACGCCGGTGGTTTTTTTCTGTGCGGGCGGGCCATGAACACATCGCAATGGGATGAACGCGCTCCCGACCTCGGCTTGCTCTTCCTGCGCGTCAGCGGTGGGCTTTTTCTGCTGTGGGTGCACGGTCTGCCGAAGCTGCTTAACTTCACCGCTGAACTGCAGCGCATCGAAGACCCCTTCAACCTCGGCGCCCACGTCACGCTGATGCTGGCGATATTCGCCGAGGTGTTCTGCCCGTTGCTGATCATCGCAGGCGCGCTGGTACGTCTGGCCTGCCTGCCGATTTTGGCCGTGCTGTTGATTGCAATGCTGGTGGTGCACCCGCAATGGACACTCGCCGAAGGACAGTTCGGTTGGTTGCTGATGATTGTCTTCACCAGCGTTTTTATCGCCGGGCCGGGAAGGCTGGCGCTCAATGTACGTTTCGCCGGAGCTTTACGTTATGCCTGATTCCATCCAGCCCGAGCTTGCCAAAAAAAGCTTTGAGGAAGTCGTGACCCTGGTCATCAAGCACCGGGTCAAAGCCGGTTTTGAAGTGGCTTACGAGGCGTGGTTGCGCAACATTGTCAGCATAGCCGGGCAGCAGGACGGGCACTTGGGTGTCGATGTGATGCGCGGCAAAAACGCCGGCCTCGACCTGTACACCTGCGTGCTGCGCTTTTGCTCCACCGAGGCGATGCAGCGCTGGCTCGATTCACCGCAGCGACAAGCGCTGGTCAACGAAGCCACGCCAATGCTGGCCGATGGGGACCAGACTGAAGTCAACCCGGTCAACGAGTTCTGGTTCGCCCCGGCCGAAGCGGGTTCACCGCCACCGCCGCGCTGGAAACAGGCGGTGGTGACGCTGCTGGTAATTCTGCCGCACACGCTGCTGGTGCCTTTGCTCTGGGGGCCGTTGCTGCAACTGCATGCTTTTCTCTCCAACTACGTGGTCGCGACATTCCTGATCACGCTGACCATCGTTGTCTCGGTGGTGTACCTGTTCATGCCATTGGCGACGCGTTTGTTCGCACCCTGGCTGTCTCCCTCCGCTGCGCCCAAGGAAACGCGATGAACGCCGACCTGATTTTGTTCAATGGCCAATTTCATACCGTTGACCGGGAAAACCCGCGTGCCAGTGCCGTCGCGATCAGCGAAGGTCGCTTTGTCGCCGTCGGCACCGATGCCGAAGCCATGGCTCTGCGCGGTTCCGGCACCCAGGTCATCGACCTCAAGGGCCGGTGCGTCATTCCTGGCCTCAACGACTCGCACCTGCATCTGATCCGCGGCGGGTTGAACTACAACCTCGAACTGCGCTGGGAAGGCGTGCCGTCGGTGGTCGATGCCTTGCGCATGCTCAAGGATCAGGCCGACCGCACGCCGACCCCGCAATGGGTGCGCGTGGTCGGTGGCTGGAACGAATTCCAGTTTGCTGAAAAACGCATGCCGACCCTCGAAGAACTCAATCAGGCCGCACCGGACACCCCGGTATTTGTCCTGCATTTGTACGACCGCGCTTTGCTCAACCGCGCTGCGCTGCGAGTCGCCGGCTATACGCGCAACACACCGAATCCGCCGGGTGGCGAGATCGTCCGTGACAGCAATGGTGAGCCCACCGGCATGCTGGTCGCGCGACCCAACGCGATGATCCTCTACTCGACGCTGGCCAAGGGGCCGAAGCTGCCGCTGGAATATCAGGTCAACTCGACCCGCCAGTTCATGCGCGAGCTCAATCGCCTTGGCCTGACCAGTGCAATCGATGCCGGCGGCGGTTTCCAGAATTACCCGGACGATTATCAGGTGATCGAGCAGTTGGCCAAGGACCAGCAACTGACCATCCGCATCGCCTACAACCTGTTCACCCAGAAGCCGAAAGAAGAACTCACCGATTTCAAGAACTGGACCAGCAGCGTCACCCTGCATCAGGGCGATGATTACCTGCGCCACAACGGTGCCGGGGAAATGCTGGTGTTTTCCGCTGCGGACTTCGAGGACTTCCTCGAGCCGCGTCCGGACTTGCCACAAACCATGGAAGACGAGCTGGAGCCAGTGGTGCGCCACCTTGTCGAGCAGCGTTGGCCGTTCCGTTTGCACGCGACCTACAACGAATCCATCAGCCGCATGCTCGACGTGTTCGAGAAGGTCAATCGCGACATTCCGTTCAACGGTCTGCCGTGGTTTTTCGATCACGCCGAAACCATCACCCCGCAGAACATCGAGCGGGTGAGGGCGTTGGGTGGCGGCATCGCGATTCAGGATCGCATGGCGTTTCAAGGCGAATATTTTGTCGAGCGTTACGGTGCCAAAGCCGCCGAAGCGACGCCGCCGATCAAGCGCATGTTGGCCGAAGGCGTACCGGTCGGCGCCGGCACCGATGCGACGCGGGTGTCCAGCTACAATCCATGGACTTCGTTGTACTGGATGGTCAGCGGCCGCACGGTCGGGGGGCTGGAACTGCACAGCGAAGGGCTGTCGCGCCAGACCGCGCTGGAGTTGTTCACCCACGGCAGCGCCTGGTTCTCTTCCGAACAGGGCAAGAAAGGCATGATCAAGGTCGGGCAATTGGCTGACCTCGCAGCCTTGAGCGCGGATTTTTTCAGCGTCGACGAAGAAGCGATCAAGTGGATCGAGTCCCTGTTGACTGTGGTCGGCGGCAAGGTGGTGTACGCCGCAGGTGATTTTGAAAAACTCGGCCCGGCCAGCGTGCCGGTGCTGCCGGACTGGTCGCCGGTGGTCAAAGTGCCGGGGCACTGGCGGCCGACATCGCCGATGCAAGCGCAGGTCCACCATTGCAGTGGGCCGTGTGGCGTGCATGCGCACAGCCATGACCGCGCGCGTTTGTCGAATGCGCCGGTGAGTGACTTTGCCGGTTTCTGGGGCGCCTTCGGCTGCTCGTGCTTTGCTTTTTGATGAACATGAAAAAGCGTCGGCCCGACGTGCCGGCGCTGTCAGCGACAACCATCCCTTGAGGAGTTTCACATGAGCAATGTTCCCTACAAACGCCTGAACAAAGACGACGCTGTGGTGCTGTTGGTAGACCACCAGACTGGTCTGATCTCGCTGGTTCAGGATTTCTCGCCCAATGAATTCAAGAACAACGTGCTGGCCCTGGGCGACGTCGCCAAGTTTTTCAAACTGCCGACCATCCTCACCACCAGTTTTGAAAACGGCCCGAACGGCCCGATGGTTCCTGAGTTGAAAGAGCAGTTCCCGGATGCGCCGTACATTCCGCGTCCAGGCCAGATCAATGCCTGGGACAACGAAGATTTTGTCAAGGCAGTGAAAGCCACCGGCCGCAAGCAATTGATCATCGCCGGTGTGGTGACTGACGTTTGCGTGACGTTCCCGACCCTGTCGGCACTGGCTGAAGGCTTTGACGTGTTTGTGGTCACCGACGCTTCCGGCACGTTCAACGAAACCGTGCAGCAAGCCGCATGGGCACGCATGACGGCGGCCGGTGCGCAACTGGTCAACTGGTTCTCGGTGGCGTGCGAGCTGCAGGGTGACTGGCGCAACGACATGGAAGGCCTGGCAAACCTGCTGTCGCCGCGCATTCCAAACTACCGCAACCTGATGAACAGCTACTCGGTGCTGACTGCGAAGTAAGTCCTGAGCAATGCACTTGTGGC
>JALYPE010000905.1 GCA_030856525.1 Pseudomonadota bacterium
CGAGGATGTCGCGCAAATTCTGCCCCTGCCACGCCGTCGGCCACGAAGCAACGGCGCGCTGGCGGATGGTCAGGCTCGGATCCGGCACCATCAACGCTTCGGTGACTTCGTAAACCCGTCCCAGACCGTGACATTGCGGGCAGGCGCCTTGCGGCGTGTTCGGTGAAAAATCCTCGGCGTAGAGCATAGGCTGCCCCGCCGGGTAACTGCCGGCGCGGGAATACAACATGCGAATGAGGCTGGACAAGGTGGTCACGCTGCCCACCGAAGAGCGCGTGCTGGGCGTGCCTCGCTGCTGTTGCAATGCAACGGCAGGCGGCAAGCCTTCGATGGAATCAACGTCGGGCACGCCGACCTGATCGATCAGGCGTCGAGCATAGGGCGCAACGGACTCGAAATAGCGCCGCTGCGCTTCGGCGTACAGGGTCGAGAATGCCAGTGACGATTTACCCGAACCGGAGACGCCGGTGAACACCACGAGGGCATCGCGGGGATTGTCGACATCGACGTTCTTGAGGTTGTGTTCCCGAGCGCCGCGCACTCTGACCATGCCGGAAGGAGTGTTGGAGGTGCGCTTGGAAGTCATTGGTAGGCCTTGAGTGAAAGGTTCATGAATTGCCCGGGCTTTTGCCTGTAGGAGCAAGCTTGCTCGCGATGGCGGTGTATCAGGTCGATTGCTATCGCGAGCAAGCTTGCTCCTACACACGATGAGCGTGCTTGCCGGGAAGGTGAATGCGGTGAAGACTCACCCACCCAGCACATCGCGGATCATGCTCAGCAGCGCTTCGGGGCCATAAGGTTTGCTCAGCAGCCAGGTGTCGGCGCTGAGCTGATGGTTGCGCGAAATAATGTCGCGGGTGTGACCCGAGGTGAACAGCACCGCAACGGGCGGCGTTTGCACCTTGGCTCAGGCGGCCAGTTCAGAACTTTTGATCAGGCCTGGCATGACCACATCGGTAAAAATCAAGTCAACCGCTTCGCCTTCCAGCAACAGCTGCATCGCTGCGTCACCGTTGGCAGCGGTGAGAATCTGATAACCCTCCTCGAGCAGAAATTCCACCGCCGACGTACGCACGGCCTCGTTGTCTTCCACCACCAGGATGGTCTCGTGCCCACCGCGTTGCGGGGCATCCTGAAGCGGTGTTTCATGGGCAATCGGGCGCAGGCTGCGCGGAAAATAAAGCTGCACGCGAGTGCCCTGCCCGACCTCGCTGGACATTTCGATGTGACCACCGCTTTGTTTGACGAAACCAAACACCATGCTCAAGCCCAGTCCCGTCCCTTGGCCATCCGCCTTGGTGGTAAAAAACGGTTCAAATGCCTGGGCGAGCACGTCCGGTGGCATGCCCACACCCGAGTCCACCACCTCTACGCGAATATAGTCACCGGCCAAAATGCCCTTGCCCGCGCAAAATTCGTGGTCGAGGCAGACGTTTTCTGCACCGAGCACAATCATGCCCTCACCTTTCATGGCGTCTCGGGCATTGATCGCCAGATTCAGAATGGCATTCTCCATTTGATGGCGGTCGACGAAAATCCGCCACGGCTCGTCGGGCAGATTGACATTGATCTGGATCGTTTCACCCAGCGCGCGCTGTAGCAGCTCACCGAGGTCATCGAAAATTTGTCGAGGATTGCACACGGCCGGCGTCAGCGGCTGGCGGCGGGCAAACGCGAGTAGCTGAGAAGACAATTTCGCGCCGCGTTCGACCGCTGCGATTGACGCGCTGACCCGGCGCTGCACGTTGGCGTTGTCCGGCTCATGCCGCGCGAGCAGATGCAGGTTGCCGGAAATCACTTGCAGCAGATTATTGAAGTCATGGGCCACCCCGCCCGTGAGGCCGCCGTTGGCTTCAAGTTTCTGCGACTGACGCAGTTGTTCTTCGGTGTCCAGCCGGGCTTTCACTTCATCGGCAACCCGTTGCTCAAGGTTGCGAGTGAATCGCAGCAATGACTCTTCGGCAGTTTTACGCTCGTTTATGTCGATCAACACACCCGGGAAGCGGAACGGTTCGCCCTGTTCATCAAACTCGCAGCAACCACTGGCCAGCACCCACAGGTAAGTGCCATCAGGACGTCGCACACGATATTCGGCATTGAAAGGTGCGCCGCTGGCTACGGATTGATCGACTTGTTCCTGGACCCAGCGACGGTCATCCGGATGAATCAGCGCTTGCGCGATTTGGGGGGACAGGTCATTCAGGTTGCGCGTGGCAGGAAAGGAAAATGTCCGGGCGAAACGTTCATCGCCGGACAGGGTATTGCCCTTGATGTCCCAGACAAAGGAGCCAAGTAAAGCCCCGGCATTGAGTGCCAGTCGGACCCGCTCATTATCGGCCCGATAAGCATCTTCGGCTTCGCACCGGCGCCGTTCGGAGATCACGAACTCGGTCGTCTCCACCACCATCGCCAGAACACCTGCGGGGATGCCTGCGTCATCGGCAACAGGGCTGTAATAGAGATCCATCCAGACGTCTTCCGGGACGCCATCGCGGAGCAACACCAGCTCTTTGTTGCGATAGGACAGCGTGCCGCCTGCCAGACAGGTGTCAACCACATGGCGATTGAACTCGGCGACTTCCGGCCAGCCCAGTTCCACCGGAGATCCGAGCAGATACGGATGACGGCCCCCGGCAAACTCCGAGTAGGCGTCGTTGTAAATCATGTAACCGGCCCGGCCCCAGAGCATCACCATCGGCAATGGCGAGGCGAGCAACATTTGCACTGCGCAGCACAGACTTTTCGGCCAGTGCTTGATGTTGCCCAGATCGGTCAGGCTCCAGTCGAACGCACAGATGCGTTCGGCCATCTCACCATTCCAGCCCACACATCCGTGGCTATTGGATAGAAACTGCATTGACTGGCTCAGTGTCCTGTTAGTGGCTGTCAAGCGCGATATTAACCTTGTGCCATCGGCGCGCGCCCGTTTGTTTCGAGCAGCGAGGTTGCCAATGGTTTCATAGCGTTATAGCTGAGCATTGCCTGACCTGTCGGACGCCGAAGCTATCGCCACTACCGAACCGTTCACAACCGCACGGGATTTAATGGAAATCCCGGCTGCGCACGCTGATGCCATCCAGCAGTGGAGTCAGGTCACTCAAGCGTCCGGCAATCAAATGGCGGACATTGCCCTCGCTCTCCCAGCGGCCATCGACCTTGAGCAATTGTGAGCCAACCAACACCTTCCGATGTCGTTCGGCCAGGTCCCGCCAAACGATGACGTTGACGTTGCCGAACTCGTCTTCGAGGGTCACGAACGTCACGCCACTGGCGGTTCCCGGTCGTTGTCGACCGGTCACCAGCCCGGCGATGCTCACCGGCCGGCCATGTTCGACTTCCAGCAGCTCTTTGGAACTGCGACAGCGTCGGGCTTTCAATTCACCGCGCAACAACGCCAGCGGATGTGGCCCGAGGGTGGTGCCGACGCTGTTGTAATCTGCCAGCAGGTCTTCGGCCACAGTGGGTTTGGGCAGGTACACAGCGGGCTCTTCCTGAGTGGGCAAACCGCTGAACAAACCAAGCTGCTTCTGCACACCGGCCACTTCCCAGCGCGCCTGGTGCCGGTCACCGGCCAGCCCGCGCAACGCACCGGCATCGGCGAGCTGCTCCTGGGCCCGGGGATCGAGTCGCGCCCGTTCGCCAAGGTCGGCGATGTCGATGAAAGCCCCCTGCGACCTGGCACTTTCAATACGTCGGGCATCGTCCTCGCGAAAACCTTTGATCATCCGCAGCCCCATGCGAATGGCCGGTTGCGCGTCAATGATTTTCTCAAGGCTGCAGTCCCAGTCACTGGCGCGCACATCCACCGCACGGATCTTCAAATGATGCCGGCGTGCGTCCTGCAGAATCTGGTCCGGGCTATAAAAACCCATCGGCCAGCTGTTGATCAGTGCGCAAGCGAACGCCGCCGGTTCGTGGCATTTCAGCCAGCAACTGGCGTAGGTCAACAAGGCAAAACTGGCGGCGTGGGACTCAGGAAACCCATAGCTGCCAAAGCCTTTGATCTGTTCGAAAATCAGCGCGGCGAACTCCGGCGTGTAGCCGTTTTTTTTCATCCCGGCCGCTAGACGCAGCTTGTGCGGCTCAAGCCCGCCGTGGCGTTTCCAGGCCGCCATCGAGCGGCGTAACTGATCGGCTTCGCCGGGGCTGTAATCCGCCGCGACAATCGCAATCTGCATCACCTGTTCCTGAAACAACGGTACGCCAAGGGTGCGTTTGAGCACGGTTTCCAGTTGCGGCGAGGGATAGGTTTCGGCTTCCTGACCATTTCTACGCCGTAGATAAGGGTGAACCATGCCGCCTTGAATCGGCCCGGGCCGGACGATGGCCACCTCAATGACCAAATCATAAAAGGTCTTGGGTTTGAGCCGGGGCAACATCGACATCTGCGCACGCGACTCGATCTGGAACACGCCGACGGTGTCCGCCCGGGTAATCATTTGGTAAGTCGCGGCGTCCTCGGCCGGGATTGTCGCCAGGCTAAGGTCGAGGTCACGGTGCCGACGCAGCAGATCGAAGCATCGGCGTATCGCACTGAGCATGCCGAGGGCGAGGATATCCACCTTGAGCAAGCCGACGGCGTCCAGATCGTCCTTGTCCCATTGGATGATGGTGCGGTCGGCCATTGCGGCGTTTTCCACCGGCACCAGCGTGTCCAGCGGCTGTTCGGAAATCACGAAACCACCGGGGTGCTGGGAAAGGTGCCGAGGGAAACCGATCAGTTGCCCGGTCAGGCTCAGCACCCTGTGCAGCACAGGGCTCTCGGGATCGAAACCGCCTTCGCGCAGACGCTCCACCGGAGGTGTTTCATCGCTCCAGTGGCCACAGCAATCGGCCAGCGCATTGATCTGGTCGGGCGGCAATCCCAGCGCTTTGGCCACGTCGCGCACGGCGCCCGCCGCGTGATAAGTGCTGACCACCGCCGTCAGCGCCGCGCGAGTGCGGCCATAGCGCTGGAACACATACTGCAAGACTTCTTCGCGGCGTTCGTGCTCGAAATCGACATCGATGTCCGGTGGTTCATTGCGCTCTTTGGAGAGAAAGCGCTCGAACAATAGCGTGGTGCGATCCGGATCGATTTCGGTGATGCCCAGTGCGAAACACACCGCCGAGTTGGCGGCCGAACCCCGGCCCTGACAGAGGATTCGCTGCTCGCGGGCAAAACGCACAATGTCGTGCACCGTCAGAAAGTAGCTTTCGTAGCCCAGCTCGGCGATCAGCTCCAGCTCCTTGTCGATCTGGGTCAGCACTTCGGTTTTTGGCCCATCGGGCCAGCGCCACTGTATGCCCTGGTCAGTGAGAACCCGCAGCCATGACGTCGCGGTCTGGCCTTCAGGGACCAACTCGCGTGGGTAGTGATAACGCAATTGGCCGAGATCGAACGTGCACCGCCGGAC
>JALYPE010000909.1 GCA_030856525.1 Pseudomonadota bacterium
AGATTGACGTCGGCAACTGGACCATTACCCCGGGCATCCGCTTCGAACACATCAGCACCGACTGGCATGACCGCCCGGTACTCGACACGGCTGGCCGGCCGGTCACGGAGAAGAACCGTAGCATCGAAAGCAATGAGCCGCTGCCGGCCCTGAGCGTGATGTATCACCTGTCCGATGCATGGAAATTGTTCGCCAACTACGAGACCTCGTTTGGCAGCCTGCAGTATTTCCAGCTGGGTCAGGGCGGGACGGGTGACGAGCCGGCTAACGGCCTGACCCCGGAAAAGGCCAAGACCTATGAGGTGGGCACGCGGTACAACGATGACGTGTGGGGCGGCGAGGTAACGCTGTTCTACATCGACTTCGACGAAGAGCTGCAATACATCAGCAACGATGCCGGCTGGACCAACCTCGGCGCAACGACGCACCAGGGGCTGGAAGCGTCGGTGCATTACGACCTGGCGGCACTCGATCCGCGCCTGGACGGTCTGACGGCCAACGCCGGTTTCACTTACACCCGCGCGGTGTATGAAGGCGAGATTCCGGCGTTCAAGGGCCGTGACCTGCCGTTCTATTCACGCCAGGTGGCGACCGCCGGCCTGCGTTATGACATCGACCGCTGGACCTACAACGTCGATGCGTTCGCCCAGTCGAAACAGCGCTCGCCGGGTACTGCGGTGAATGCCGATGGCAGTTTCAGCGGCGATTACATCACCGAAGGCACGGCGGACGGCCAATACGGCGACATCCCCGGCTACGTCACCTGGAACGTGCGCGGGGGTTATGATTTCGGCGCGCAACTGTCAAACCTGAAACTTGGCGCCGGGGTGAAGAACATCTTCGACAAGCAATACTTCACCCGCTCCAGCGACAACAACGCAGGCATGTACGTCGGCGCGCCTCGCACGTTCTTCGTGCAGGCGAGCGTTGGGTTCTGACAGACTGAAGTGACGGCATCGCGGGCAAGCCTTGCTCCCACAGAGCAATACGCCGACGGTGGGAGGACAGGGTGCGGCGGTCCGGTTTGCTCGCGCAGGCGGCTTCCTGTTCCCGAAGCCTTAGACCTTCAACACCTTCCCGCCAATCGCCACGGCCACCAGCAACATGGCCATCAGCCCAAAGGCGAAACTCAAACTGCTGCCGTGGGCGATGAAGCCGATGACGGCGGGGCCGGCCAGGATGCCGGCGTAACCCAGCGTGGTGATCGCCGGCACGGCGACGCTTTCCGGCATGACCGTTTGTTTGCCGACGGCGGTGTACAGCACCGGCACAATGTTGGAACAGCCCGCTCCCAGAAACGCATAGCCGACCAGCGCCAGTTGCCAAGTGGGTGCAAACGTCGCCAGCAACAACCCCGCTGCGGCCGTCAAACCGCCAAACACGATCACTCGTGTGGCGCCGAGGCGGCGGACAATGGCGTCGCCGGTCAAGCGGCCGATGGTCATGGTCAAGGCAAACGCGGCATAACCGAGCCCGGCGTACGCCGTGTCGATGCCGCGTTCCTGGGTCAGAAACACCGCACTCCAGTCAAGCGCCGCCCCTTCGGCGAGGAACACGATGAAGCACATCCCGCCGATAAACAGCACGATGCCGTGCGGCACGGCAAACGCCGGGCCGGAGCTTTCGCTGCCATAGGGCAACATGTGCGGCGCGGCTTTCAGCAGCGCCAGCAGCAGCACGACGATCACCACCGCCATCGCCGCCAACGGCGAAAGGCCCAGACCGAGCAGCGCGCTGACACCCGCCGCACCGACGATCCCGCCAAGGCTGAACAGCCCGTGGAAACCCGACATCATGTTCTTGCCGCTGGCCCGTTCAACGATCACGGCTTGCAGGTTCACCGTCGAGTCCACCGTGCCCAGGCCTGCACCGAACATGAATAACGTCGCGATCAGCGCCGGTATCGAAGTCACCGTCGCCAGCAAAGGCAACGCTGCACAGATCAGCAACGTGCCGCCGACCGCAACCCGACGACAACCGAAGCGCGTGGCCAACAGGCCGGCCACCGGCATCGCCAGAATCGAACCCACGCCGAGGCACAACAGCAGCAGCCCGAGCGTGCCTTCATCCAGCCCGGCGCGGGCCTTCGCGTACGGCACCAACGGCGCCCATGCGGCAATCCCGACACCGGCAATGAAAAACGCCACGCGCGTGGACATTTGCTCCAGGCGGCCGGGCACGAACGTGGTCTGGGTGTTGAAGCTGGTCATATCAATCCTTGGCAAAAATCGTCGCGTCCCCAAAGGACAGTGACTGGCCGGTGTGGTTCGATCATCGGGTCAGTCAGGCCGACATCCTTGCACAGGCCGTCGTCGTTTCGCGATATGTTGCAGCACTTCGATCCGGTTGCAGGAGGCGCCATGCCCCAGTTCTACGATGCGCGAGGCAATATTTACGCGGTGGTCTCTCCGCAAGCGGTGCGCAGCGCGGGCATCGATTTGCCCGAGCGCGCCGATCAAGCAGCGCGCACCCGCCAGACATGGGCCGTAATGGCGATCAATGCATTTTGTGGCTGGCCGCAAGACAAGCAGCCGCCGGGCGGCAAGGCGCATCGTTGCGATGGATTGCTGGTCGGCCC
>JALYPE010000784.1 GCA_030856525.1 Pseudomonadota bacterium
CTGCACCGCCAACTGAAAGCGCGCCTTGCCGATTACGATTACGACCGGCATGTGGGCGGCGCGGTGTATTTGTTCCTGCGCGGCACGCGTTCGCAAAGCCAGGGTGTGTACTTTGCCCGTCCGCCAAGGACGCTGATCGAGCGTCTGGATCGTCTGTTCCAAGGCAAGCCGGAACCCAAAGCCGAACCTGCGTGGGTTCAGGGAGAACTGCTGTGAGCCGCACCTTCGCCGATTTATTGCCGGTGCCATTGGCCGCCGAAAGCCTGGCAAGCCTGGCGCCTCTGAACCGCGCCGATGACCTGCTGAAGTTGCTCACGCGCTGGGTCGAGCGTGGCTGGCTACGGGCGCTGGACAAAGCTTTCGTGGCTTTTCTGCACGAGCTGGCGCCCGATGACGATCCCTTGGTCCTGCTCGCCGCTGCGCTGACCAGCCACCAGTTGGGGCATGGCCACGTGTGTCTGGACGTGCTCGAAACACTCAAGGAACCTGACTTCGCGTTGTCCTTGCCTCCGGAAGGTGACGTGCAGGGCGGCGCGATGCTGCTGCCTTCGCAACTGCTGGAGGCACTCGACGGCGCCCACTGGTGCAAGGTGCTGGCGTCAAGCAACCTGGTCGCCTCTGCGGACGATGCCAGTGAAACTGCACAACAACGGCCCTTGGTGCTTTCCGGCACACGCTTGTACCTGCGCCGCTATTGGACCTACGAACGCCGCATCGACCAGGCGTTGCGACTGCGCCTGGCTGAGTACGAAAGCATGCCGGCCGATCTCCCTGAACGCCTCACCGCTCTGTTCGGACCTGCACGACAGGGCGAAGTGGTCGATTGGCAAAAACTCGCCTGTGCCGTGGCTACTCGCAGCGCCTTCAGCATTGTCACGGGTGGCCCGGGCACCGGCAAAACCACCACGGTCGTGCGCTTGCTGGCGTTGCTTCAAGCGCCCGCAGTAGAAGCCGGCAAACCGCTGCGCATCCGTCTCGCCGCGCCCACCGGCAAAGCTGCGGCGCGCCTGACCGAGTCCATCAGCCAGCAAGTTCGTACGCTGGACGTCGATGAAGCCGTGCGCAGCAAAATCCCGTCGGATGTCACCACCGTGCACCGTCTGCTCGGCAGTCGACCCGGCACTCGACATTTCCGCCACCACGCGGGCAATCGACTGCCGCTGGATGTTCTGGTGGTGGACGAAGCCTCGATGATTGACCTGGAGATGATGGCCAACCTCCTCGACGCCATGCCTGCCCATGCCCGACTGGTGTTGCTCGGTGACAAGGATCAGTTGGCGTCGGTCGAAGCCGGTGCCGTGCTGGGCGATCTTTGCCGTGATGCCGAAGCCGGCTGGTACACCCCGCAAACCCGCGAATGGCTGGAAATCGTCAGTGGTGAAAACCTGACGAGCAGCGATTTGCAGGAGGATCTCGACGGAGCGCATCCACTGGCTCAGCAAGTCGTGATGCTGCGGCATTCGCGCCGGTTCGGCGAAGGCAGCGGAATCGGTCAGTTGGCTCGACGGGTCAACCGCCAGCAAGCGGAGGAAGCGCGCCAGCTGCTGCGGGCAGGGAATCACGCCGATGTGTACTCCCTGCACTTGAAAGGTGAGCACGACCGGACGCTCGAGCGTTTGCTGCTCGAAGGCCATGGCGAGGGGCCGAAAGGTTATCGCCATTACCTGAGCCTGCTGCGCAGCCAGCGGCCAGCGCTCGACAGTCCGCTCGAAGATCCGAGCTGGATCGTTTGGGCGCAACACGTGTTGCAGGCATTCGATGCCTTCCAGTTGCTCTGCGCGGTGCGCAAGGGACCGTGGGGCGTCGAAGGCTTGAATCAACGCGTGACCGAGGCGCTGCTCAAGGCCCGATTGATCGACAGCAACCAGCAGTGGTACGAAGGTCGACCAGTACTGATGACCCGCAACGATTACGGTTTGGGCTTGATGAACGGCGACATCGGCATCGCCCTGAAACTGCCGGAGCGCGAGGGCCCGGAAGCGGGGCGTCAGGTATTGCGAGTCGCCTTCCCGCGCAACGACGGCCAGGGCGGCGTGCGTTTTGTATTGCCGAGCCGGCTCAATGATGTCGAAACCGTCTACGCCATGACGGTGCACAAAGCGCAGGGCGCGCAGTTCCACGAGGTGTGCGTGCCTACCGGGTGCAGCCTCGCCCATCCTGACCCGACAGCTCCTCTACACCGCCGCAACCCGTGCAACGCGAATGTTGACCGTTTTGAGTAC
>JALYPE010000793.1 GCA_030856525.1 Pseudomonadota bacterium
GTGTTCGGGCGGGGTCGCCGTACACCGTTGCCGATGAGCTGAACACCAGATTGAACACCTTCGCACGCGCCATCGATCGGCACAGGTTGAGCGTCCCGGCGACGTTGTTGGCGTAGTAGTCGAGCGGGTTGCGCACACTTTGCTCGACCGACTTGAGGCTCGCGAAATGCACCACCGCGTCGATGTCGAAGTGACTGAAAATGTCATCGAGCAGCTTCTGGTTGCGCACGTCACCTTCGATGAACTCGACCCGGGTGTGGGTCAGTTGCTCAAGACGGGTGATCGATTCGCGACAGCTGTTGCTCAGGTTATCGAGCAGCAGCACTTGCTGGCCGGCGTTGATGAGGGTCAGGGCAGTGTGGGAACCGATGAAGCCGGCCCCGCCTGTGATCAGCGTGGTTTTTCTGAGCATGATGTGATTCCTGTGCGAGAACCGGTTCAGCGGGTGGTGAAAACCGACTTGAATTCTTGCGGCCAGCGCGGGTGCAGCAGGCTGTAGGCGAGGGCATACGTCAGGGCGCCGATGGCGATGTCGGCGATCAGATGCACGTAGCCGGTCAGGCTGACTTGAGTTGAAAAGCTCACCACACTGGCGGCCATCACCAGTGAGGCAATGACGCTGCGGTAGTTGCATTCGAAGAACGCCCGCCAGCCGTAACCAATGGCAGTGTTCAAACCGCGAATCTGCAGGGGCGTGATGATCAGCATGCGGACCAACAGGGCCACCGCTGCGGCCATGCCGCCGTAAACCGCGCCGAGGCCGTAAACCAGCGCCAGGGCGAGCAGGGTGGTGCCGACTTCAGCCTTGAGGGTGAGACGGCTGCGATTGACCGCGACCAGCGCCGTGGTCGCGAACATGGCCAGGTTGCCGAGGGCTGCGGTGCAGGCCAGCACTTGCAGCAGAGGAATGGCGTCGGCCCACTTGGCGCCGAAGATCAACAGGATGATGTCGTCTGCGGTTAATGCGATGCCGATGAACAGCGGCGTCAGCAGGAAACCGCTGAGCGCCGTCGAGTCGCTAATGATGCCGATCAGCCGCGAAGAGTCCGCGCTGCGCCGGGCGAATGCCGGCAAGGCGTAGCTCATCAAACCGTTGTAAATTGCGGTGCGCGGCAAGTCGATGATGCGCATCGCCAGGTTGAACATGCCGACAGCGCTCGCACCGGCAGTGATGCCGAGCACCACATTGACGCCGCGCTGCAGGGTTTGTGAACTGAGTACATTGATTGCTACAGGCGTGCCGGCCCTGAGGGTTTCGCGCAGGAACCGGGTGTCGATGTGGAACGCGATCCGCTTGGGCTCGCCGCGCATCAGCACGATCACCGAAACGAACTCCATGATCAGCGCCTGCGCGATCACTGCCCAGGCGCCAAAACCCCACAACGCGACCGCGATGCCACCGACGCCGCCCAGCACCTTGCCCAGCAGCGTACGGGTGGCGAGCATCTTGAAGTTGCCGCTGCGGCGCATCTGCACCACGTACACCCGCGCCATCATGGTGAAAAGGATTTTCACCGAGGCCACCGCCGTCATCCATTGCAACTCAGGCGAAGGCGCGTACTGCATCGCCAGGCCGCTGATGAGCAGAATCGACACCAGGCTGATCAGCACGGAAAACCAGAACGCGGTCGAGATATGCCGGTCGTCCAGCTTTTCCTGGCGCACCAGCGGGTCTTCCAGCACCGACGAATAGATGATGCCGACCACTTCGACGATGGCGATGATCACGGTGCCGATACCCAGTTCCGTTGGCGACAGCAGCCGGGCATAAACGACAAACGTGATCATCGACAGGAAAATCAGGCCGAATTTCTCGGTGAAGATCCAGATCAATGTAACCAGACGATGATTGGCCATGGACGAGACCTGGGGATTCGAACGACAGAGGAAGTGAACAAAGCAGCAACGGAATGGGAAGAGAGCGCCAGGGTCAAGGTGCTTTGCGTAGCGTTTTCATCCGCGCATACAGGTAGCGCAGTGTCGGTTTGCCGTTAAAGAAAATTAGCGTCTGCCACGAGTGTTTGAGCATTTTCTGGAAGACCTTGATGACCTGGGCGTGGTCGCCGCGCCGGGAAAAAGTGCCAAGGAAGTCGGCATGGTTGGCCAGCACGAAATCAATGCGCTGCTGGCGCGTCAGGCGGGTGCCGTAAAGCTCCAGGTACAAGTCAATGAACTTGAGTTTGTGCGGGTAATATTTTTGCGGTTGCGCGGTGATGTTGCTGGCGTTGACCCCGCGGCGGATCAACACTTCGGGCACCGTGTGAACTTCCCAATGCTCTGCAATCCGTGTCCACAGTAAACGATCTTCGGCGTAGCGCAGCTTTTGGTCAAAACCACCCAGCGCAACAATCGCTTCGCGTCTGACCACTACACCAGACGTGCCATTGATGACGTTTTCCCGCATGAAATCGGCGAAGTGATTGCCACTTTTACAGCGTTCTTCACGTTGTTCCTTGCCGTCACTGAACACGCTCAGTTGATAGCAATCGATCAGGCCAACCCGATGCCCCGTGCGCGTCAGCTCAGCGTAAAGCGCCAACTGCTTTTCGAGCTTTTCCGGGTGCCACTGATCATCGGCATCCAGAAACGCAATGAACGTCTCCTGCGCCTTGAAGATGCCTTTGTTGCGTGCACTCCCCGGGCCCTCATTGGCTTGTTGCAGGAATGTAATGGGAAACGGCGCCACAAAGTTTCTGACCATTTGCGGCCCGTCATCACTGGAGCCGTCGTCGACGATGATCACGTTATCCGGCAGCCGGGTTTGCCGGCTCAGCGATGCCAGCGTCTGCTGGATGCTGCTGGCGGCGTTGTACAGCGGAATGACTACGCACACCGTGCCGGGTGATGGGGAAGCATCGTTCAGCATGGGCTTTTCTCCTTGGGCCGGGTCCCGGCGGACAGGGCCTGTGAGCGGACGGCATAAGCCGGTGCAGGCGAGCGAGCGGCCATGGCCGGTCGTTTGGCATGGTGATGGCGGAACGTCAGGGCAAGCGCGCAAAACACCAGGAACTCCGCAGAACGGTAGTTCGGCACCACGTACGCCACGTAATTGGTGACGATGAACAGCGCGATGATCACCAGCGCGCTGGCGCGCAACTGTGCCGATCGGTCGGCTGTTACCGCGCGGTATTGCTTGATCAGCGCTTCGGCGAACATCAGGATCAACGCCGCCAGTTGCAGCGCGCCGCCGTTGAGCAAGGTCTCCATGTAACCGCTGTGCGCATTGCCGATATAACCCCAGCGCTTGATGAAAACGTCGGCATCCGGGCTCGACCAGAACGCGCCGAAGCCGTACCCGTTGAGAAATTTGCTGTCGATCAACGGCGTGAGCAGTTCCCAGATCAACGTGCGATCGGTCAGCGACGGATCGCGCCCCATCATCTCCAGCAGCAACGTGTAGTTGCCGTACATGAAAGCGCAGACCAATAAATAGATGACTGTCGCGGCGAAGAACGCCAGCAACGAACGGTTCACGCGCAGGCGGATCATTGTCAGGAAGTACCAGTAGCTGGCCGCACCCGTAACGATCAGCGCAACGCCCGTGGCCGACTGCGCGAGCAGAATCGCCACCAGCGAAAAGCTCGCGTACAGAATCGCCATCAGATTGCGTTGGCGGATCATCGGCAGCAGCAACAGGATCGCAATGGCGTTGATCCGCGCGCCGGCATTCTTCTCGGTAAAAATCCCTTTGAACGCGCCGTCCCGTATACCGCCAGAGATGAAGGCAATGTCCGGCCTGATCACGGCGAAGATCAGACCGATCAATGCGGCAGCACCGATCACCGAACCGATCATGAAAGCAATTTTTTCAATGCTGTAGTTGTAGGCAACGAACCCGGCAAAGAACACCACGCTGACCATCGCGATGAAGCGCTTGAAGCTCAGCATCGGGTCATTGGACCAACTGATCGACGCCGCCACGCACACCAGAAACAGCAGCAGAAAAAAGTTGTTGCGGTAAAAACTTTTGCTCAGGAACACCTTGTTGCGGATGAAGAAAAACAGCGGAACCAGCAGGGTGACCAATCCGCCAATCTGATTGACCACGTTGCCCTCCATGTCCCGTTGCGCATCGTCCAGGGCAGCGCCTTGCCCCAGGAAAAAAGCGATCACCTGGATGTAGAACAACACGCCGAACAACGTAAACGCGTCGCGCAGCGTGGAGTACCTGACTTCCAGTTTTCTCATGAGCGTTCGCCCCCCAGCAGCGCCGCCAGATAGGTGTGCAC
>JALYPE010000807.1 GCA_030856525.1 Pseudomonadota bacterium
CTTAACTTCCACGTTCTCGGGCGCTTGAAGTTCAAGGTGCAGACCACAGTGGTGTGGATCGAACTGCTGATCCTGTTCCTCGCCTTCTTCGACACCTTCGACCTCTCCTACAGCTTCATCCTCGACAAGGTCGGTTTCCTGATCATCCAGGGCGCGGCGACCACCTTGTACATCTCCGCGATCGCCATCGTGATTGCCTTCGTTCTGGCCCTGATCGGCGCGGTGGCCAAGCTGTCGAACAACGGCCTGGCCAACGCGCTCGCGTCGTTCTACACCTCGTTCTTTCGCGGCGTGCCGTTGCTGATTCAGATTTACCTGATCTACCTCGGCCTGCCGCAACTGGGTTATGTGGTTGACGCAGTACCGGCCGGTATCCTCGCGCTGTCGCTGTGCTACGGCGCCTACATGACGGAAATCTTCCGCGCCGGCATCCAGAGCATTCCCGTCGGGCAGTGGGAAGCTTCGCGAGCCTTGAACATCAGCCCGTTCAAGACCCTGAGCAAAGTGATCATGCCCCAGGCCTTGCGCGTGATTATCCCGCCCACCGGTAACCAGTTCATCGCCATGCTCAAGGACAGTTCGCTGGTCTCGGTGATCGGCGTATGGGAACTGATGTACCTGGCCAAGACCCAGGGCCGTGCGGACTTCCGTCATTTGGAAATGCTGATCACCGCCGCGATGATCTACTGGGCGCTGTCGTTCATCCTCGAACGGGTGCAAGCGCGCATCGAAAAACGGGTCAACCGTTCCACCGTGAGGAGCTGATCGTGATGACGCCAACCCGTACCGCCGAACGACCCCAACCGACGCCGGTTGCGCCGACCGCTCCCGCAATGATTTCCATCGCCGGCCTGAACAAGTGGTATGGCAATTTTCATGCCCTGCGAGACGTCGACCTGACCGTCGCCAGCGGTGAAATCCTGGTGGTGTGCGGGCCGTCGGGCTCGGGCAAATCGACGATGATTCGCTGCATCAATCACCTCGAGAATTTCCAGAAAGGCCACATCGAGGTCAATGGCATCACCCTCACCAGCGAAGCGGAAAGTGTCAGCGCCGTGCGCAGTGAAATCGGCATGGTGTTCCAGAGCTTCAATCTGTTCCCGCACCTGAGCGTGATGGACAACCTCACGCTGGCACCGCAACTGGTGCAAGGCGTGTCATCAACCGAGGCTAAAAAACGTGCGCAGGTGTACCTGGAGCGGGTGCGCATTGCCGAACACGCGCACAAGTACCCGTCGCAATTATCCGGTGGCCAGCAACAACGCGTGGCGATTGCCCGGGCGCTGTGCATGAATCCCAAAGTGATGCTGTTCGACGAACCCACCTCCGCGCTCGACCCGGAAATGGTCCACGAGGTGCTGGACGTGATGGGCGAACTGGCCACCGACGGCATGACCATGATCTGCGTGACCCACGAAATGGGCTTCGCCAGCAAAGTCGCCGATCGCGTGCTGTTCATGGATCAGGGCCAGGTGATCGAACAGGCGACACCGGCAGAGTTTTTCAACAACCCGCAGACCGAACGCGCGCAGAAATTCCTGTCGCAGATCATCGGTCACTGAGAACCGTTTAACCGCCGTAAAACAATAACGAAAAGTGGAGAAGGACATGCTCAGCAAAAAACGCGCAATCACCCTCGCAGCCGCCATGTCACTGTTGTTCGTCGGCGCCGCCAATGCCGGTGCGGTGCTGGACAAGATCCAAAGCAGCAAGACGTTGACCGTTGCCACCTCGGCGACCTGGCCGCCGCAGGGTTTCATCAATGACAAGAATGAAATCGACGGTTTTGACATCGACGTCTCGAAAGAAATCGCCAAGCGTCTTGGCGTCGAGGCCAAGTTCATCACGCCGGACTGGGACGTGATCACCGCCGGCAAGTGGAACGGCCGTTGGGACGTGTCCGTGGGTTCGATGACTGCAACCAAAAGTCGCGCCCGAATTCTCGATTTCCCCGGGACGTATTACTACGTGCCTTACGTGTTTGCCGTGCATGAAAAATCCAAGGTCACTGATCACAAAGCGCTGAATGGCAAAACCATCGGCGTCGAAGGCGGCACCACCTCCGAAGACTATTTCAGCCAGGCGCTGGCCATTGAAACCACTGACGTGCCGCCAGTCGTTTACGACGTCAAAACCGAAAAAATGAAAACCTACGCCGGTTCGGTGGGGCCGCTGGACGATTTGCGTCTGGGCGATGGCGCACGCCTGGACGCGATTCTCACGCAACGCAGTACGCTCGATGCCGCGGTCAAGAAGGGTTACCCGTTGAGAGCCGTCGATGACAACGTGGCGTTCTACGAACCGCTGGCCGTGGCCACCGACAAGGGTGACCCGGAGCTGAAAGCCAAACTGGCAGAGATCATCACCGCGATGCACAAGGACGGCACGCTGACCAAGCTGTCGGACAAGTGGTACGGCGTCGATTACTCGACCATTAAATGACCAGCGCCACTCCTCTGTAGGAGCGAGCTTGCTCCGGGCGGCGTTCCGACGATGGACGTTAGCGATAACGCAGGCAGTCTGAAAGCACGCGTTGCCCTTGCAT
>JALYPE010000817.1 GCA_030856525.1 Pseudomonadota bacterium
GCTACGAGATGGTCTTGAAGGCGTCCCATACCTTCAACCTGCTGGATGCGCGCCGGGCAATTTCCGTGACTGCGCGTCAGCAATACATCCTGCGTGTGCGCACCCTGGCGCGTTCCGTTGCGCAAGCCTATCTGCTGGCTCGCGCCAAGCTGGGCTTCCCGATGGCAACCCCGGACCTGCGTGATGAAGTACTGGCCAAGCTGGAGGCTGCACAATGAGTGCTCAAGATTTTCTGGTTGAACTGGGCACCGAAGAACTGCCACCCAAAGCCCTCAACACCCTGGCCGATGCATTCCTTGCCGGTATCGACAAGGGCCTGCAAGCTGCCGGCCTGAATTACGAAAGCAAAACCGTCTACGCCGCGCCGCGTCGTCTGGCGGTACTGATCACAGCGCTGTCTACCCAGCAGCCGGATCGCAGCATCAATCTCGATGGCCCACCACGTCAGGCCGCGTTCGATGCCGATGGCAATCCAACGCAAGCAGCGTTGGGCTTCGCCAAGAAGTGCGGCGTTGACCTGAGCGAAATCGATCAGAGCGGCCCGAAACTGCGCTACAGCCAGAGCATCGCCGGCAAGCCGACCGCGAGCCTGCTGCCGACCATCGTCGAAGATTCCCTGAACGACCTGCCGATTCCCAAGCGCATGCGCTGGGGTGCGCGCAAGGAAGAGTTTGTTCGCCCAACTCAGTGGCTGGTCATGCTGCTCGGTGACCAGGTCATCGATTGCACAATCCTTGCGCAGAAGTCTGGTCGCGACTCACGTGGTCACCGCTTCCATCATCCTGAAAGCGTGCGCATCACCTCGCCGGCCAATTACCTCAGCGACCTGCGTGCCGCTTACGTGCTGGCCGATGCCAATGAGCGTCGCGCACTGATCAGCAAGCGCACTGAAGAACTGGCAACCCTGCAGGAAGGGACCGCAATCGTACCGCCTGCGTTGCTTGATGAAGTGACCGCGCTGGTCGAATGGCCGGTGCCGCTGGTGTGCTCGTTCGAGGAACGTTTCCTCGACGTGCCGCAAGAAGCGCTGATCACGACCATGCAGGACAACCAGAAGTATTTCTGCCTGCTGGATGCGGACGGTAAATTGCTGCCGCGTTTCATTACCGTGGCCAACATCGAAAGCAAAGACCCACAGCAGATCATCGCCGGTAACGAGAAAGTGGTTCGCCCACGCCTGACCGACGCCGAGTTCTTCTTCAAGCAAGACAAGAAGCAGAAACTCGAAGACTTCAACCTGCGCCTGCAGAACGTGGTGTTCCAGGAGAAACTCGGCAGCGTCTACGACAAGGCCGAGCGCGTTTCCAAACTGGCGGCGTTCATCGCTCAGCGCATTGGCGGCAACGCCGCGTGGGCAACCCGTGCCGGCCTGCTGTCCAAGTGCGACCTGTCGACCGAAATGGTCGGCGAGTTCCCGGAGATGCAAGGCGTCGCCGGTTACTACTACGCCCTTAACGATGGAGAGCCGCAAGAAGTCGCACTGGCGCTGAATGAGCAATACATGCCGCGCGGTGCCGGTGCCGAGCTGCCTACGACATTGACCGGTGCCGCCGTGGCCATCGCCGACAAGCTCGACACGTTGGTGGGCATTTTCGGTATCGGCATGTTGCCTACCGGCAGCAAAGACCCCTATGCCCTGCGTCGTGCAGCGCTCGGCGTGTTGCGCATCCTGATCGATAAGAAGCTCGAGCTCGACCTGAACGACGCCGTGGCATTTGCGGTGCAGGCATTCGGTACCAAGGTGACGTCGGCCGGCCTCAACGAGGCGGTGCTGGAATTCATCTTCGATCGTCTGCGTGCGCGTTACGAAGACGAAGGCGTCGATGTCGGCACTTATCTCTCGGTACGTGCCCTCAAGCCAGGCTCGGCGCTGGACTTCGATCAGCGCGTGCAAGCGGTGGAAGCTTTCCGCAAGTTGCCGGAAGCCGCTGCACTGGCCGCAGTCAACAAGCGGGTTTCGAACTTGTTGAGCAAGGTCGAGGGCAACGTGCCCGCCGTCGTTGAAGCCAAGTACTTCGACAACGCCAACGAGTTCTCCCTGTATTCGGCGATTCAGCAGGCCGATCAAGCCGTGCAACCAATGGCCGCTGCGCGTCAGTACAGCGAATCGTTGGCGCGCCTGGCGGCACTGCGTGAACCGGTCGATGCGTTCTTCGAAGCGGTGATGGTCAACGCCGACGATGCCAACGTTCGCGCCAACCGCTATGCGCTGCTGGCACGTCTACGCGGCTTGTTCCTCGGCGTCGCCGATATTTCGTTGCTGGGGTAAGACGGTTTGAAACTGCTGATTCTCGATCGGGACGGGGTGATCAATTACGACTCCGACGCTTACATAAAGTCGGTTGCGGAGTGGAATCCGCTCCCCGGCTCGATCGAGGCCATCGCGCAGTTGAGCAAGGCCGGCTGGACGGTGGCTGTGGCTACCAACCAGTCGGGCATCGCTCGCGGCTATTACAACCTCGCGACCCTGGATGCCATGCACGAGCGTTTGCGTGCGCTGGTGGCGGAGCAGGGCGGTGAAGTCGGGCTGGTCGTCTATTGTCCGCATGGGCCGGACGACGGGTGCGATTGCCGCAAACCAAAACCGGGGATGCTGAAAACCATTGCCGCGCATTATGAAGTGCCGCTGGCCGGCATATGGTTCGTCGGCGATAGCCTTGGTGACCTGGAGGCTGCCAAAGCCGTCGATTCACAGCCAGTTTTGGTAAAGACCGGAAAAGGCGAGAAGACCCTGGGCAAGCCCCTTCCGGCAGGCACCCTGATTTTTGATGATCTGGCGGCGATTGCCGCAGAACTTATCCACAATTAGAGCGTTTTCGAGATTCCTGACCAAGGATTGATCGGGATTGCGCTTTATATAGACGGGCAGAGCCCGCAACGGTAAACGTCACCATGTCGATACTGCAGGCCATCAGAACTTTCCTCTTTTACCTGCTGCTGGGCACCAGCTCTTTGCTCTGGTGCAGCCTGAGCTTTTTTATCGCGCCCTTTCTGCCATTCAAAGCGCGTTATCGTTTCATCAATGTTTACTGGTGCCGCTGTGCGTTGTGGTTGAGCAAAGTTTTTCTGGGCATCAGCTATGAGATCAAAGGCGCCGAAAATGTGCCAGACCGGCCGTGCGTGATTCAATCGAATCACCAGAGCACCTGGGAGACGTTTTTTCTTTCGGCTTACTTCCAGCCATTAAGCCAGGTACTTAAGCGCTCGTTACTGTTTGTGCCGTTTTTCGGGTGGGCGATGGCAATGTTGCGGCCGATTGCGATTGATCGCGATAACCCGAAAGCTGCGCTCAAGCACGTGGCGAAGAAGGGCGATGAATTGCTCAAGGACGGCGTCTGGGTACTGATCTTTCCAGAAGGTACGCGCGTCCCGTACGGCACTGTTGGCAAGTTCTCTCGTGGTGGAACAGCGCTGGCCGTGAATGCCGACCTTCCCGTGCTGCCGATTGCGCACAATGCTGGCAAGTTTTGGCCTAAAAGTGGTTGGGCTAAGAAGCAGGGCGTGATCACTGTGATTATCGGCGAACCGATGTATGCCGAGGGTAGCGGACCGCGGGCCATTGCTGCACTCAATGATCGGGTTCAAGCGTGGAATGAACAAATGCAGCGGGAGATGGGGTCGATACCACCAATGCCTCAGGCTCCGGTTTCATCTGATCAAATCGCTGTCTGAAATTTGTGGATAACCTGTGTACTGTTTATTCATAAAACTGATGGATATCAACCTAACTAGCTGATTCATATATATATTTCTTCTGCCTTTAAAATACTCAAAAAGGTGCATAAGTTTTTTTTGGATGTAATAAAACCGGCTGATATAGCCGGTTTTTTTTGATCTCATTTTGAGTATTGATCACTCAGCTATTGATGGGCGTACGCCAGTCATCTGAACCAGAGGTTCCGCTGACCTTCCGAGAACAGTGATTTTCCGATCGATGTACAGAGCGCGCAGATGTGTGAAATGCGCCATATGCTCGGTCTTGGCGACACTGCATTCTGGTCTGTACTTCGACACAATATTCTGGGCAAAAAAAACCAGCGCACATGCGCTGGTCTTTTTGTGACGCAGTTCGCCCGATCAGAAATCCAGGTTGGACACCGCCAAAGCATTGCTCTCGATGAAGTCACGACGAGGCTCGACCGCATCACCCATCAGGGTGTTGAAGATCTGGTCAGCGCCAATGGCGTCTTCGATAGTCACTTTGAGCATCCGGCGCTGGCTTGGGTCCATGGTGGTTTCCCACAGCTGATCCGGGTTCATTTCCCCCAGACCTTTGTAGCGCTGGATGGTGTGACGCTTAGTGCTTTCAGCCATCAGCCATTCAAGAGCTTCCTTGAACTCGGTGACCGGCTTCTTGCGCTCGCCCCGCTGGATGTACGCACCGTCGTCCAGCAAGGTGCTCAATTGAGCGCCCAGCGAGACTACGGTTTTGTAGTCGTTGCTGCCGAAGAAATCGCGGTTGAAGGTGACGTAATTGGACAGGCCGTGGGAGATCAGTTCGACCTCTGGCAGCCACACATTACGTTCACGGTCTTCGCGCAGGCTGGCTTTATAAACCAGGCCGGACTTCTCGCCAGTGCGCAGACGCACTTCATATTTGGCCAGCCAATCCTGCATCGCTGCGTGATCGGACAGTTGTTCCATGCTGACCGCTGGCAGGTAGATGAAGTGCTCGGTCAGTTCCTGTGGATACAGGCGCGACAGACGCTTGAGGGTCTTCATCACCAGGCGGAAATCATTCACCAGACGCTCGAGCGCTTCGCCGGAGATACCAGGCGCGTCTTCGTTCAGGTGCAGGCTCGCATCCTCCAGGGCCGACTGTGTCATGTACTCTTCCATGGCGTCGTCGTCTTTGATGTATTGCTCTTGCTTGCCTTTCTTGACCTTGTACAGCGGCGGTTGAGCGATGTAGATGTAACCGCGTTCGATCAGCTCTGGCAGCTGACGGAAGAAGAAGGTCAGCAACAAGGTGCGGATGTGCGAACCGTCGACGTCAGCATCGGTCATGATGATGATGTTGTGATAACGCAGCTTATCGATATTGTATTCGTCACGACCGATGCCACAGCCCAGTGCGGTGATCAAGGTACCCACTTCCTGCGAAGAGATCATCTTGTCGAAACGCGCTTTCTCGACGTTGAGGATCTTGCCCTTCAGCGGCAGGATGGCTTGGGTGCGACGGTTACGTCCCTGCTTGGCGGAGCCGCCAGCAGAGTCACCTTCCACGAGGTAGAGTTCGGAGAGAGCTGGGTCTTTTTCCTGGCAGTCCGCCAGTTTGCCCGGCAGGCCAGCGATATCCAGCGCACCTTTACGGCGAGTCATCTCACGGGCTTTACGCGCTGCTTCACGCGCACGTGCCGCATCGATCATTTTGCCGACAACCAGTTTTGCTTCGTTCGGGTTTTCCAGCAGGAAGTCGGAGAAGTACTTGCCCATTTCCTGTTCTACAGCGGTCTTCACTTCGGAAGACACCAGCTTGTCTTTGGTCTGGGAGCTGAACTTCGGATCCGGAACTTTCACCGAGATAATCGCGGTCAGGCCTTCACGGGCATCGTCACCGGTGGTCGCGACTTTGTGCTTCTTCGCCAGACCTTCCGCTTCGATGTAGGTATTGAGGTTACGCGTCAGTGCCGAACGGAATCCCACCAAGTGAGTGCCGCCGTCGCGCTGGGGGATGTTGTTGGTGAAGCACAACAGGTTCTCGTTGAAGCTGTCATTCCACTGCAGGGCGATTTCAACACCAATGCCGTCTTCACGTTGAATGTTGAAGTGAAACACCTGGTTGACCGGGGTCTTGTTGGTGTTCAGGTACTCAACAAACGCACGCAGGCCACCTTCGTATTTGAACAGCTCTTCCTTACCGCTGCGCTCGTCCTTGAGGACGATACCGACACCGGAGTTGAGGAAGGACAGTTCACGGATCCGCTTGGCCAGAATATCCCAGCTGAAGTGGATGTTTTTGAAGGTTTGGTCCGACGGCTTAAAGTGAATCTGGGTACCGGTGGTTTCGCTCTCGCCAACGATTTTCATTGGCTCTTGCGGAACACCGTGGACGTAAGTCTGCTCCCAGATCTTGCCGCTGCGGCGGACAGTCAGGATCAGCTCTTCGGACAGGGCGTTAACTACAGAAACGCCTACACCGTGCAGGCCGCCGGATACTTTGTAGGAGTTATCGTCAAATTTACCGCCGGCGTGCAGCACGGTCATGATGACCTCGGCTGCGGAAACGCCTTCTTCTTTGTGCACGTCTACCGGGATGCCACGACCGTTGTCGCGAACGGTGATGGATTCGTCCGGGTGGATGATGATGCTGATGTCGTCGCAATGGCCAGCCAATGCTTCGTCGATCGAGTTATCAACCACCTCGAATACCATGTGGTGGAGACCGCTGCCATCGTCGGTGTCACCAATGTACATACCGGGACGTTTGCGTACGGCATCCAGGCCTTTCAGCACTTTAATGCTCGTTGAGTCGTACGTATTTTCTTCGCTCAATGCCTTCACTCCCGATGGTCGTGGGTCTGGGTGATACAGCCCTGTTCCACGTGGAACAAAGCGACTGGCGTTTCCGTCTGCCAGCCTTCCCTCAATAATTCATGATCTACACAGGTGATAAACACCTGGCAGCGTAAGTCTTCCAACAAGCGACAAAGTGCGCGACGGTGGTGCTCGTCCAATTCGGAAGGCAAGTCATCCACCAGATAAATACACTGCCCACGGCGGGCTTGACTGACCAGATGCCCTTGGGCGATCCGCAAAGCACAAACCACCAGCTTCTGCTGACCGCGGGACAATATGTCCGCTGCGTTGTGTGCACCCAGTCGGAGGCGCAAATCAGCTCGTTGAGGTCCTGCCTGGGTATGACCCATTTGCTGATCCCGTTGAAGAGACCCGGCAAGCACTGCACTCAACTCACGGTCTTTGTCCCAACCTCGGTAATAGCTGAGCGTCAAACCTTGAAGCTCAACCAGTTCGCTCAAGGTCTGTTCAAAGACTGGTTTCAAGGCTTTGATATAGGCGCGGCGATATTCATCAATTTCAGCGCTGGCCTGGCACAGTTCTCTGTCCCAAACCGCTTGCGAAACGGCGTCAAGTGTACCATGCCGCAGCCAAGAGTTTCTCTGGCGCAGGGCCTTCTGCAAGCGTTGCCAAGTCGACATGAAACGCGGTTCCACGTGGAACACACCCCAGTCGAGAAACTGTCGGCGAATCTTCGGTGCACCTTCAAGCAGGCGGAAGCTGTCAGGGTTGATCAACTGAAGCGGAAGAATCTCAGCCAGTTGCGCCGCGCTACGTGCGTTCTGCCCATCGATGCGAATCTGGAATTCACCCTGGCGATCCCGAGAGATGCCCAAAGCACTGTGTCCGCCCTCAGCCAGTTCTACCTGGCCAAACACCGTGCACGCTAACTGTTCGTACTGAATGACGGGAAGCAATCGGCTGCTACGAAACGAACGGGCAAGCCCCAGCAGGTGAATGGCTTCCAGCACACTGGTTTTGCCGCTGCCATTAGCGCCGTACAGAATATTGATTCGGGGGGAGGGGGAGAAGGTCACCGGGTGCAGATTGCGCACCGCGGTGACCGAGACGCGACTTAAGGACATCTAGCTTCTGCTGAGCATGATTACAGACGCATCGGCATGACAACGTATGCCGAATCGTCATTATCCGACTCTTGCACCAGCGCACTGCTGTTGGAGTCAGACAGAATCAGGCGCACCTGTTCAGTGGTCATCACACCCAGCACGTCAAGCAGGTAGCTCACGTTAAAACCGATTTCGAGGTTGCCGCCGTTGTACTCAACGCCAACCTCTTCTTCGGCTTCTTCCTGCTCCGGGTTATTGGCCTGGATCTTCAATTGACCATTGGCCAGCTGCAGACGGATGCCGCGGTACTTCTCGTTAGACAGAATGGCGGTACGGCTGAACGCTTCGCGCAATGCCTGACGGTCGCCCAATACCAGCTTGTCGCCACCTTTGGGCAGAACGCGCTCGTAATCCGGGAATTTACCGTCAACCAGTTTCGAGGTGAAGGTGAACTCGCCAGTAGTCGCACGGATGTGGTGTTGACCAAGGACGATGCTGACAATGCCGTCCGGTTCAGTCAGCAGACGCGCCAACTCAAGAATACCCTTGCGCGGTACGATCACCTGATGGCGATCCGGCTGGCCAATGTCTGCTTGCATCGAGCACATTGCCAGACGGTGACCGTCGGTGGCCACAGCCCGAATGATCCCGGCCGAGACTTCCAGCAACATGCCGTTCAGGTAATAACGAACGTCCTGTTGGGCCATGGCGAAGCTGGTGCGCTCGATCAGGCGGCGCAGCTTGCTTTGCTCCAGGCTGCAGGTCAGAGAACCCGGGCCTTCTTCTACCGTCGGGAAATCGTCGGCCGGCAAGGTCGAAAGGGTAAAGCGGCTGCGGCCGGCCTTCACCACGAGTTTCTGCTCGTCGACCTTGATGTCGATCAGTGCATCGTTCGGCAAGCTTTTGCAAATATCCATCAGCTTGCGCGCGGGCACTGTGATCGAACCCGGATCGGCAGGCTCTTCGAGCTGGACGCGACCGACCAGCTCGACTTCAAGGTCGGTACCGGTCAGCGACAGTTGCTGACCTTCGACAACCAGCAGCACGTTTGAGAGCACCGGCAAGGTCTGTCGGCGTTCGACAACGCCTGCGACCAGTTGCAGGGGTTTCAACAGGGCTTCGCGTTGAATGGTGAAATGCATGGTCTAGTCCCTTGCCTTAATAAGCTGCGCTGGTGTTCATCAAGTAGTCAGTGTACGCAGCAGGTTCTTGTAGTCCTCGCGGATGTCCGCGTCGGATTCCTTGAGTTCATTGATCTTGCGGCAGGCGTGCAAAACGGTCGTGTGGTCGCGGCCACCAAACACATCGCCGATTTCCGGCAGGCTGTGGTTAGTCAACTCCTTGGACAACGCCATGGCAACCTGACGCGGACGAGCGACCGAGCGTGAACGACGCTTGGACAGCAAATCCGAAATCTTGATCTTGTAATACTCAGCGACCGTGCGCTGAATGTTATCCACAGAGACCAGTTTGTCTTGAAGTGCCAACAAATCTTTCAGGGACTCACGAATCAGCTCGATGGTGATGTCTCGGCCCATGAAGTGCGAGTGGGCAATCACGCGTTTTAGCGCGCCTTCCAATTCACGGACGTTGGAACGAATACGCTGAGCAATGAAGAAAGCAGCATCGTGCGGCAGATCGACTTTGGCCTGATCGGCCTTTTTCATCAGGATCGCTACACGTGTCTCCAGCTCCGGCGGCTCGACTGCAACGGTCAGGCCCCAGCCAAAGCGAGATTTCAAGCGCTCTTCCAGGCCTTCGATTTCTTTTGGATAGCGGTCACTGGTGAGAATGACCTGCTGACCACCTTCAAGCAACGCGTTGAAGGTATGGAAGAATTCTTCCTGAGAGCGCTCTTTGCGGGCGAAAAACTGAATGTCATCGATCAGCAGCGCATCTACCGAACGATAGAAACGCTTGAATTCATTGATCGCGTTCAGTTGCAGCGCCTTGACCATGTCGGCCACGAAACGCTCGGAATGCAGGTACACGACCTTGGCATTCGGATTCTTCTTTAATAGATGGTTACCCACAGCATGCATCAAGTGGGTCTTACCCAAGCCAACACCGCCATAAAGGAAGAGCGGGTTGTAACCGTGCTTGGGATTGTCTGCGACCTGCCAGGCAGCTGCGCGTGCCAGCTGGTTGGACTTACCCTCGACGAAATTTTCGAAGGTGAAGGTACGGTTCAGGTAACTGGTGTGCTTGAGCGCACCTTCGACCTGGACCGTGCGCTGCTCGGAACGAATCGGAGCTTGCTGCGAACTGGCGCCTGCCATCGGGTCGAAGCTGTCGCGAGACGGCTCCTCGCTCATGTCGGCGAGTTTTTGCGTGGAGCGCTTGGTCGGTGCGGCTACTGGTGAGACTTGCGGCGAATTGACCGGGGCATGGGCAACCTGAGCCTGCGGGGCCGCAGCGGCCAGCGGCGCATTCGGTGCAGCACGTGGTACCGAACTGCGTTTGCTGCCTATTAACAAGGAGAGCGCAGGCGCGAGGCCATTGCCATGCTCGTCGAGCAATTCCATGACCCGGCCGAGATACTTTTCGTTAACCCAGTCGAGCACAAAACGATTCGGCGCGTAGACACGCAGTTCGTCGCCTTCGGCTTCGACCTGTAGCGGACGGATCCAAGTGTTGAATTGTTGGGCAGGCAGCTCGTCGCGCAAAAGCTCTACGCACTGCTGCCAAAGTTCCACTGACACGGATATCCCCTAAGTCGAAAGCCGGTTGAGGCAAAAACAAGCAGCCATTGTAGCGATGAGGCGGCGACTTATCCACACGAAGGTTGCCTTGAAACCATGACGACCCGCTTCAGCGCACCGCAAAAAGACGACCAATGGTCTGTGAATAAGCTCTGTGGATAACCGTGCTTAAGGCCGTTGCACAAGTGGAGGCAAAACCCGGTGGATAAACAGCCTGTGGATAAACTACTGATTCACCCACAGGTTATCCGATAGCGCAGCACAGCCTGGACACCGTTTTCCACTGTAGTTGTCATTCCCTGTACATCACGCTTTTAAAGGCATTGAACGACTTATCCACAGAAGATCGCGCCCCTAGCTTTTATAAGCTTTACAGAAAAGCTTTAAATACTTTCTTTCTTAATTTTTATATTGAGTGACAGCTCGAGGCGAGAAATCCTTCGCAGATCTATTTATAAGGAAACGCTGGTTGGAAATTGACCTGAAGCCTTGCTTTCTCTAGAATCCCCGGTCTCTTAAAACGGGGGCCATTCCGGCCCGTTGTGGACGAACCAGGTAACACGACAATGAAACGTACTTTCCAACCAAGCACTATCAAACGCGCTCGTACCCACGGTTTCCGTGCTCGCATGGCAACCAAGAACGGTCGTGCCGTCCTGTCGCGTCGTCGCGCCAAAGGTCGTGCGCGTCTGGCAGTTTGATAATCCGGCACTGGAGGTGAGTCAGGACTTCAGTCGGGAAAAGCGTCTGCTTACTCCCCGGCATTTCAAGGCAGTCTTTGACTCCCCTACCGGCAAGGTTCCGGGGAAAAATCTCCTGCTCCTTGCGCGCAACAACGATCTTGATCACCCCCGTCTCGGGCTGGTTATCGGGAAAAAGAGCGTCAAGCTCTCCGTCGAGCGCAATCGCCTCAAACGTCTGATGCGCGAATCGTTTCGTCTGAACCAGGATGCTCTGGTCGGCTGGGACATTGTTATCGTCGCGCGCAAAGGTTTAGGCGACGTAGAAAACCCCGAATTGATTCAGCATTTCGGCAAACTCTGGAAGCGTCTGGCACGCAGCACGCCAGTAC
>JALYPE010000820.1 GCA_030856525.1 Pseudomonadota bacterium
CCCACAAGGATTTGTGGTGGTCACAAATGTTGCGACCAATGGAGATCCACTGTGGGAGTGAGCCTGCTCGCGACGAGGCCGGGTCAGGCAACAAGGGTGCTAGTTAAACTCATCCCCCACCGGATACCGGCTGGCATTCAGACTCTCTTTGATCTTGCGCAGATGCGGCTGGAAATCCACGCCACGGCGCAAGGTCATGCCGGTCGCGAGTACGTCCAGCACCGTCAGCTGAATAATCCGCGAGGTCATCGGCATGTAAATGTCGGTGTCTTCCGGCAGCGGAATGTTCAGGCTCAACGTACTGGCTTTGGCCAGCGGTGATCCCTCGGCGGTCAAACCGAGCACGGAAGCGCCGTTCTCCCGAGCGATACGCGCCACCTCCACCAGTTCGCGGGTGCGCCCGGTGTAGGAGATGATCACGAACAATTCGCCGGTATGCGCGACTGACGCAATCATGCGCTGCATCAGCACGTCGGCATGGGCGGTGACGGCCAGGTTGAAGCGGAAGAATTTGTGCTGCGCATCCAGCGCCACCGGGGCCGAGGCGCCGAGGCCGAAAAAGTGAATCTGGCGCGCCTGGATCAACAGGTCGACGGCGCGGCTGATCAGGTTCGGATCCAGCGCCTGCAAGGCGCTGTCCAGCGAAGCGATAGCGCTGCCGAAAATTTTCTTGGTGTACGCTTCCGGATTGTCATCGGCTTCGACCGCACGGCTGACATAGGCCGCGCCACTGGCCAGACTCTGCGCCAGTTGCAACTTGAGTTCCGGGTAGCCGCTCACACCGAATGAACGGCAGAAACGGTTGACCGTCGGCTCGCTGACCTTCGACGCCTGGGCGAGGGCGGCGATGCTGAACCGGGTGGCCTGCTGCGGGTTGAGCAGGATGACTTCGGCGACTTTGCGTTCTGCCTTGTTCAGGTCTTCAAGGCGATTCTGGATCTGTTCCAGGAGATTTCGCACGCGGTCCATAGTTGTTCCTTGATTCACCGACAAATAAGACGCCTGCTATGCAAATTGGGCCTTTGATGTGGCCCGTGGCGGTGGCCTATCCTACTGATGGCTCCGACCGACCACCACTCGGAATCTGCATTTTGGATAAATGTTGTGGTTATTACTACATTTTCCCTTGAGTGATGCCTTGAAAAAAGGTATTTGTAGCTTAACTTGATAAAAGAACAAACATCATGCCCTCGATTACGGTTGAACCGTGCACATTTGCCTTGTTCGGCGCGCTCGGCGATCTCGCTTTGCGCAAGCTGTTTCCTGCGCTCTACCAGCTTGATGGCGCAGGCCTGCTTCATGAGGATACGCGCGTTATCGCGCTGGCCCGTGAGCCTGGCAGCGAGCAGGAGCATCTGGCGTTCATCACCTCCGAGCTGCGCCGATACGTCGGTGAAAAGGAGCTGGACGAAGCAATACTCGACCGCTTCCTCGGTCGCCTGAGCTATCTGCACGTCGACTTTCTCAAGGCTGATGATTATGTCGCGCTGGCCGAAGCGGCCGGATCTGTCCAACGGGTGATCGCCTACTTCGCGACCCCGGCGGCTGTGTACGGGGCGATCTGCGAAAACCTGTCGAAGGTCGGCCTCGCTGAAAATACCCGCGTGGTGCTGGAAAAACCGATCGGCTCGGACCTGGAATCTTCGCGCACGGTCAACGACGCCGTGGCGCAGTTCTTCCCGGAAAATCGCACCTATCGCATCGATCATTACCTGGGCAAAGAGACCGTTCAAAACCTCATAGCGCTGCGGTTTGCCAACAGCCTGTTCGAAACCCAGTGGAACCAGAATTACATTTCCCACGTGGAAATCACCGTGGCCGAGAAGGTCGGCATCGAAGGCCGCTGGGGCTATTTCGACAAGGCCGGCCAGCTGCGCGACATGATCCAGAACCACCTGCTGCAGCTGCTTTGCCTGATCGCCATGGACCCGCCGGCCGACCTCTCTGCCGACAGCATTCGTGACGAGAAAGTCAAAGTGCTCAAGGCATTGGCGCCGATCAGCCCGGAAGGCCTGACCACGCAAGTTGTGCGCGGCCAGTACATCGCCGGTTACAGCGAAGGCAAAGCGGTGCCGGGCTACCTCGAAGAACCGAATTCCAACACCCAGAGCGACACCGAAACCTTCGTCGCCCTGCGTGCCGATATTCGCAACTGGCGTTGGGCCGGCGTGCCGTTCTACCTGCGTACTGGCAAGCGCATGCCGCAGAAGCTGTCGCAGATCGTCATCCACTTCAAGGAACCGTCGCACTACATTTTCGCCCCCGAGCAGCGCCTACAGATCAGCAACAAGCTGATCAT
>JALYPE010000833.1 GCA_030856525.1 Pseudomonadota bacterium
GTACTCATGCGCGCAATACACCTGCGTGTCTTCCGGCAACGACGCCAGGCGCGTCAGCGAGGCGTGCATCTGCTCCGGCGTGCCCTCGAACAGGCGCCCGCAACCGGCGGCGAACAGCGTGTCGCCACAGAACAGCATGCCCTGGTGATAAAAGGCGATGTGGCCGGAGGTATGGCCCGGGACGTCGATGACATCGAAGCCAAGCCCCAGCACATTGATACGGTCGCTATCGACGAGCGCCACTTCCCGCGCCGGAATGGTTTCACGGGCAGGGCCGTAGACTTTCGCGTCGGTCGCATTTTTTAATGCCTGCACGCCGCCGACATGGTCGTGGTGGTGATGAGTGATCAAAATATCGCTCAACACCCAGTCCGGGTGGGCTGCAAGCCAGGCCTGCACCGGTGCGGCATCGCCCGGATCGACCACGGCGCAGCGGCGGGTGTCAGTATCTTGTAACAACCAGATGTAGTTGTCGGAGAAGGCGCAGAGGGCTGTGATCTGTATCATCGTCGGATTCGCCAAGCGGAAAACAATGGCGCATCTTAGAACTTCCTGGCGCGTTGGAGAATGCAATGACTGATAAAGCGTTCGCTCAGGCCGATCCTGACTGGCTGGCCTTGATCAGTGCGGCCCGTGATTGGTTGTCGGGGCCGCTCGGACAATTTTTGCTGGACGAAGAACGGCGCATGCTCGAAGACGAGCTTGGGCGCTTCTTCGGTGGCTATCTGGTGCACTACGGACCTTCGGCGCAGACACCACCGCCGGCGCCGCAGGTGCAGCGCAATGTGCGGCTCGGCGCGCCGTTGCCGGGCGTCGAGATCGTTTGCGAAGAGCAGGCCTGGCCATTGAGCGAGCACGCCGCCGACGTCGTGGTGCTGCAACATGGCCTGGATTTCTGCCTGTCGCCCCACGGTTTGCTGCGTGAAGCGGCGAGCAGCGTGCGCCCCGGAGGGCATTTGTTGATCATCGGCATCAACCCCTGGAGCACGTGGGGGCTGCGCCATGTGTTCGCCAATGATGGCTTGCGCAAGGCCCGTTGCATTTCACCTTCACGGGTCGGGGACTGGCTGAACCTGCTGGGTTTCGCGCTGGAGAAACGCCGCTTCGGGTGCTATCGTCCGCCGCTTGCATCCCCAGCCTGGCAGGCTCGACTCGCCGGCTGGGAGCGCAAGGCCGGTGACTGGCAGCTGTCGGGGGGCGGCTTTTACCTGTTGGTGGCGCGCAAGATCGTGGTGGGTCTGCGCCCTTTGCGCCAGGAGCGCCGCGAGCCGATGGGCAAGCTGATTCCCTTGCCGATGGCCAAGGTCAACCGTCGCAATATCGAACCGTAAAACCTGTTTTATTCCCGGCCGGGTTCGCCCCGGCCTCGGGCATCGTTGATCGCAGATCGGCGGGCCACGGCATTTTCTGGATAAGTTGGCATGAGCGATAGCGTAGAACTTTTCACCGACGGCGCCTGCAAAGGCAATCCCGGCCCGGGCGGCTGGGGCGCGCTGCTGGTGTGCAAGGGTGTGGAAAAAGAACTCTGGGGCGGCGAAGCCAATACCACCAATAACCGCATGGAGCTGATGGGCGCCATCCGTGGCCTGGAAGAACTCAAGCGTTCGTGCGACGTGTTGCTCGTCACAGACTCGCAGTACGTGATGAAAGGCATCAACGAGTGGATGGACAACTGGAAGAAGCGCGGCTGGAAGACTGCCGCGAAAGAACCGGTAAAAAATGCCGATCTGTGGAAACTTCTCGACGAACAGGTCAACCGCCACAACGTCACCTGGAAATGGGTTCGTGGACACATCGGCCATCACGGTAACGAACGCGCCGATCAGTTGGCCAACCGTGGCGTCGATGAAGTGCGCGGCTACAAGCAGGCCTGAACGGACTGGAGCAAAGCTTGTGTGGGAGCAAAGCTTTGCTCCCCCGGATTTTGGAAGCAGATTTCCCTCACGGGCTGCTACCATAGGGCTTCTAGGTTGAGGTTATTTACTCTTTATGGTTAACAGGTTAGTAGTACTCGATACCGAAACCACTGGCATGCCGGTGACTGACGGCCACCGGATTATCGAAATCGGTTGTGTCGAGTTGATTGGCCGGCGCCTGACCGGACGCCACTTCCACGTTTACCTGCAGCCGGATCGCGAAAGTGACGAGGGCGCCATCGGCGTGCACGGCATCACCAACGAATTCCTGGTAGGCAAGCCGCGTTTCACGGAAGTGGCTGATGAGTTCTTCGAATTCATCAAGGGTGCGCAGCTGATCATTCACAACGCGGCGTTCGACGTTGGTTTCATCAACAACGAATTCGCCCTGATGGGTCAGCACGATCGGGCGGACATCACGCAACACTGCTCGATTCTCGACACCTTGATGATGGCCCGGGAACGTCACCCGGGGCAGCGCAACAGCCTCGACGCGTTGTGCAAACGCTATGGCGTCGATAACTCCGGGCGTGAACTGCACGGCGCTTTGCTCGACTCCGAAATTCTCGCCGACGTTTACCTGACCATGACCGGTGGCCAGACCAGCCTGTCGCTGGCGGGCAATGCCTCCGACGGCAATGGGTCGGGCGAGGGCGCGGACAATTCGGCCACGGAAATCCGCCGCTTGCCAGCCGATCGTCAGCCAACCCGAATCATCGCCGCCAACGACGACGATCTGGCGCAGCACGTGGCGCGTTTGGAAGCCATCGCCAAAGCGGCGGGTGCGCCGTCGCTGTGGCAGCAACTGGCCGAGGCCAAGGCTCAGGCGTAAGGTTTTCGAATAGAAGATCGCAGCCTCGTTTCACTCGACAGCTCCTGCAATGGAGTGCGAAATCCTGTAGGAACTGTCGAGTGAGACGAGGCTGCGGTCTTTTGATCTTAGCAAAGCAATGACCCGTTTCAGGGCATTACCCCCTCGCCACAACCGCTCCAACCCTCTACCCTGAGTTCATTGGCAGGACTCGGTCTGCCCCCTCAGGACACTGAGCTTATGTACAAGGACTTGAAATTCCCGGTGCTGATCGTCCATCGCGACATCAAGGCAGACACCGTCGCCGGTGATCGCGTGCGCGGGATTGCCCGGGAGCTGGAACAGGAAGGTTTCAGCATCGTCTCGGCAGTTGATTACACCGAGGGGCGTCTGGTTGCCTCGACGCACCACGGCCTCTCGTGCATGTTGATCGCCGCTGAAGACCCGAGCGCCAATTCCCACCTGTTGCAGAACATGGCCGACCTGATTGGCCTGGCACGTGTGCGTGCGCCGGACTTGCCGATTTTTGCCCTCGGCGAGCAGGTGACCCTCGAAAACGCGCCTGCCGACGCCATGGATGAGCTCAATCAGCTGCGCGGCATTCTGTATCTGTTCGAAGATACTGTGCCGTTTCTAGCGCGGCAGGTAGCCCGCGCAGCACGCAAGTACCTCGACGGTTTACTCCCGCCGTTCTTCAAGGCACTGGTGCAGCACACCGCAGACTCCAATTATTCCTGGCACACGCCCGGGCACGGCGGCGGTGTGGCGTATCACAAGAGTCCGGTAGGGCAGGCGTTTCACCAGTTTTTCGGGGAAAATACCCTGCGCTCGGACTTGTCGGTGTCGGTGCCAGAGCTCGGTTCATTGCTTGATCACACGGGGCCGCTGGCCGAAGCTGAAGCGCGTGCGGCGCGTAATTTTGGCGCGGATCACACCTTCTTCGTGATCAATGGCACCTCGACCGCCAACAAGATTGTCTGGCACGCGATGGTCGCCCGCGATGACCTGGTGCTGGTCGATCGCAACTGCCATAAATCGGTGTTGCACTCGATCATCATGACCGGCGCGATCCCGTTGTACCTGTGTCCAGAGCGCAATGAGCTGGGAATCATCGGGCCGATCCCGCTGAGCGAGTTCAGCCGCGAATCGATCCAGGCCAAGATCGACGCCAGTCCATTGACCAAGGGCCGAGAGCCCAAGGTCAAGCTTGCCGTGGTCACCAACTCGACGTATGACGGCCTCTGCTATAACGCCGAACTGATCAAACAAAGTCTCGGCAACAGCGTAGAGGTGCTGCACTTCGACGAGGCCTGGTATGCCTACGCGGCGTTTCACGAATTCTTTGCCGGACGTTACGGCATGGGCACTTCACGCAGCGAAGAAAGCCCCATGGTGTTTACCACCCATTCCACTCACAAATTGCTCGCGGCGTTCAGCCAGGCGTCGATGATTCACGTGCAGGACGGTGGTGCGCGGCCGCTCGACCGCGACCGTTTCAACGAAGCGTTCATGATGCACATTTCCACTTCGCCGCAGTACAGCATCATTGCCTCGCTGGACGTGGCATCGGCCATGATGGAAGGCCCGGCCGGGCATTCGCTGTTGCAGGAAATGTTCGACGAGGCCCTGAGTTTCCGTCGCGCGCTGGCTAACCTGCGTCAGCACATCGCCGCTGATGACTGGTGGTTTTCCATCTGGCAGCCACCCTCCGTTGAGGGCATTGAACGCGTATCGACTGCGGACTGGTTGCTGCAACCCGAGGCCGATTGGCACGGTTTTGCCGGTGTGACCGATGACTACGTTCTGCTCGATCCCATCAGGGTCACTTTGGTGATGCCCGGCTTGACGGCCGGCGGTGCGCTGAGCGAGCGGGGCATCCCTGCAGCGGTCGTCAGCAAATTTCTTTGGGAACGCGGGCTGGTCGTCGAAAAGACCGGCCTGTACTCCTTTCTGGTGCTGTTCTCTATGGGCATTACCAAAGGCAAATGGAGCACGTTGTTGACCGAGTTGTTGGAGTTCAAACGAAGCTATGACGCTAACGTCAGTCTCGCCACCTGCCTGCCTTGTGTCGCTCAACAGGATGTCGCGCGTTATCGCGGCATGGGCTTGCGCGACCTGTGCGATCAGTTGCACGCCTGTTATCGCAGCAATACCACGGCGAAGAATCTCAAGCGCATGTACACGGTGTTGCCGGAGATCGCCATGAAGCCTGCCGACGCCTATGATCACCTGGTGCGCGGCGAGGTCGAAGCGGTGTCGATCGATTCGTTGGAGGGCCGGATTGCGGCCGTCATGCTGGTGCCGTATCCGCCGGGGATCCCGTTGATCATGCCTGGCGAGCGTTTCACCCAGTCAACCCGTTCGATCAACGATTACCTGGCGTTCGCCCGAACATTCGACAGCAACTTCCCGGGCTTTGTCGCCGATGTGCACGGCTTGCAGCGTGAAGACGAGGGCAATGGGCGGCTTTAC
>JALYPE010000837.1 GCA_030856525.1 Pseudomonadota bacterium
GTGATCATCGAAGGGTCGTTGATCGGTGCAAGGTCCAGCAGGCGAATGCCGTCCCGGTAATGGCCGATCAACTGTTCGGCAACGCGCAGCGCCACGGTGGTTTTGCCGATGCCGCCGGGCCCGACCAGGGTTATGAAACGCTGCCGTGAGAGCTGCACGACGAGGCTGTCGATCATGCCTTCACGGCCGATCATGCGTGTGCGGCGCACTGGCAGATTGTGGGCATTTGAACGGGCTGCTGCGCCTTCCGGCTGTTGTTCGATGTGCTCGACGGAGTAGGGCGCGACGAAGCTGTAGCCGCGCTGCGCCACGGTGATGATGTAGCGCTGGCCGGCCTGACCGTCGCCGAGGGCTTTGCGCAATGCCGCCATGTGCACGCGCAGGTTGATGTCTTCCACCACGCTGTCGGGCCAGACCCCGGCGATCAGTTCCTGTTTACTCACCACATTTCCAGCGTGCGCCAGCAGGATCAACAGAATGTCCATGGCGCGGCGACTCAGGCGCAGCGGCTGGTCGGCTTCCATCACCAAGCGTTGAGCCGGGTAAATCCGGTAGGGGCCGAAATGGATCGCCGGGGCGGGGGAAAGGGTCAACGCGTCACTCCTGCATGCATCCGTCTAATTCACGGTTTACCGGCATATTCCTCAGGTTTTTCCAGGAGCGCAATCGACAATTAACAACGTTTAACTCGTCTCGCCAAGTGGCTACGTCCGACACTCCGGGTATACCTCCGCACGAGTTACGCAGTAGCGGTCCGCACCTCACATTTGCCAAGGAGACACTGCATGAGCACGTTTACCACCCGAGACGGCACCGAAATTTATTACAAGGACTGGGGCAGCGGTCAGCCCGTTGTGTTCAGCCACGGCTGGCCATTGAACGCCGACAGTTGGGAATCGCAAATGATTTTCCTGGCGTCCAAAGGTTATCGGGTCATCGCCCACGATCGCCGTGGCCATGGCCGGTCCAGCCAACCGTGGACCGGCAATGACATGGACACCTATGCCGACGACCTCGCGCAGTTGATCGAACTGCTCGATCTCAAGGACGCCGTGCTGTTCGGCTTCTCGACCGGCGGCGGCGAAGTGGCGCGCTACATCGGTCGCCACGGCACTTCACGCGTGGCCAAGGCCGGCCTGATTTCCTCGGTGCCGCCGCTGATGCTCAAGACCGAAGCCAACCCGGGCGGTTTGCCGATTGAAGTCTTTGACGGCATTCGTGAGGCGTCGCTGACTGACCGTTCGCAGCTGTACATCGACTTGGCCAGCGGTCCGTTTTTTGGCTTCAACAAACCCGACGCCAAGCCTTCGCAAGGCATGATTGACTGGTTCTGGATGCAGGGCATGACCTCCGGCCACAAGAACGCCTATGACTGCATCAAGGCCTTCTCCGAAACCGATTTCACCGAAGACTTGAAGAAGTTCGATGTGCCGACGCTGGTGGTGCACGGTGACGCCGACCAAGTGGTGCCGATCGAAGCCGCCGGCATTGCTTCGGCAAAATTGGTGAAGGGTTCCACGTTGAAAGTCTACCCAGGCGCCCCGCATGGTTTGACCGATACCCACAAGGATCAGCTCAACGCCGATCTGCTGGCGTTTCTCGAAGGCTGACGCTCCCTCCGGGAGCCTGGCTTGCCAGCGATGGCGTCTCCAGAATCGCCATCGCCAGCAAGCCGGCTCCTACGGGGTTTTTTTGTCAGTTCGAATCAGGTATGCAGGCTGGCGGCTTGGCGGGTGTTTGCCGGGGCAGAACGCAGTTGCGGGCGCATGGTATGGCAGCGCCATGCAAACGGGTTGACACCTTCGCTGCGGGTAAACATGTGGCAGAAGTGGGCCTGGTCGCAGAAACCGCATTCGAGGCTGATTTGGGTAAGGCTGAGGTCGGTGCTACGAATCAGGTGTTTGGCGCGGGCGATGCGTTGATCGCGGATCCAGTCTTGCGGCGACAGTCCGGTGCTGCGTTTGAAGGCGCGGGAGAAGTGACTGCGGGAAAGGGCGCAGGCGCTTGCCAGTTCAGCCACTTCAATGGTCTCGCTGAGGCGTTCGAGGATCAGTTGCTTGGCCAGGCTTTCGCGCCACGAAGCAAGCCCGCCCAGTTTTTTTTTGCGCGTTTCAGTGGCTGCCGCGCACGCGGCGTTTTGCTGAAAGTGAGCCATGGCAAATGTCCGTGTGAGTGGTCTCCATTCTTGGCTGCGCGGCTCCGGCAAGCGAGTTAAACGTTGTTAATTCCACCTGTTGGGTGGGCACGATTGACTGAAGTCAGACACAATCGCAGTCCGGCTGATTGGCTGGACGCTCACAACACAATGGAACCGTGCCTATGAACCGTAATGATCTGCGCCGCGTCGACATGAACCTGCTGGTGATTTTTGAAGCGTTGATGTTCGAAAAGAACCTGACGCGGGTGGCCGAGAAATTGTTCATGGGCCAACCGGCGGTAAGTGCGGCGTTAGGGCGGTTACGCGATTTGTTTGACGATCCGCTGTTGCTGCGCAACGGTCGCGGGATGGAGCCGACGGCGCGGGCGCTGGCTATCCTCAAGGAGTTGCAGCCGGCGATGGATGTTATTTCCGGCGCGGTCAGTCGGGCCAAGGAGTTTGATCCGACTACCAGCTGCGATGTGTTCCGCATCGGTCTGTCCGACGACGCCGAGTTCGGTTTGTTTCCGCCGTTGTTGACGCAACTGCGCGAGGAGGCGCCGGGGATCATTGTGGTGGTGCGTCGGGCGAATTATTTGCTGATGCCGGCGTTGCTGGCGTCGGGAGAAATTTCGGTGGGCGTCAGCTACACCACGGATTTACCGGCGAACGCCAAGCGCAAGACGCTGCGCGATATCCCCTGCAAAGTGTTGCGCGGTGACAAACGGCCGGGGCCGATGACCCTGGATGAATACTGTGAGCGGCCGCATGCGATGGTGTCGTTTTCGGGGGATTTGAGTGGCAATATCGATCTGGATCTGGCGAAGATCGGGCGCAGTCGTCGGGTGGTACTGGGTGTGCCGCAGTTCAGCGGGTTGCGGGCGTTGCTCGCCGGGACGGAGATGATTGCGACGGTGCCGGATTACGCGGCCTGTGCATTGGTCGAGGGCTGTGCGTTGCGGGCAGAGGATCCGCCGTTTCCGATCGAGGCGGCGCAGCTGTCGATGGCCTGGAGCGGGGTGCATGACAATGATCCGGCGGAGCGCTGGTTGCGCGGGCGGATCGGGCAGTTCATGTCGGCGCCTTTGCAGGTTTCCTAGCGGCGAGTCTTGGGCGGCCTCCGGGCTAACCAGGCTTTGAAAGTCGTCCGGCTCTTCCGTGTTTACTCAGTATCTCCATGGACAAAGCTTGCTCGCGAATGCGGCCTGACAGCCACCCAAAAACCCGCCAATGTACCCAAAACATTGGAGGAGCTGGCTGGCCAGCGATGGCGTCATCAAACCCGCCACCGCCAAAAAACCGCGACCCTCCACAAAGAATCGCGGTTCGCACTCCCTTCAAAAACATCACTGCTGCAAAACAGTCGCCTGGTTATCCGCGCCAAACTGCTGCACGGTCGCCATTTGCGTCACGCCACTCTGGTCGACACTCGCCATGTTGCCCGTCCCGCCCTGGGTCACGTAGGCGACGTTCATGCTGTCGGTCTGTTTGACGGTGATCTGGTTGTCGCTGCCGTACATCTGGTTGGTAAACGCCTGGTTGCCGGTGCCGGACTGGTCCAACTCGGTGATGTTGCCCGATCCAGTGGAGGAGCCTTCCGCCAGGTTGGTGGTGCCGCGTTGCGAGGCGATCAGGATGTTGTCGCTGCCGTTCTGGTCGAAGTACAGCTCGTTGTAGGAGTCGGCCTGGGTGACCGTGGTTTTGTTGCCGGTGCCGGTCTGGTTAGTGGTCATGACATGGCCGACGCCATCCTGGGTGAAGTTGGCGATGTTGTTGTTGCCGGCCTGGTTGACGGTCGCGCGCTGATTGCTGCCGAACTGTCCACCGGATTCCGGGCCTTTCCAGTTGCTGGCGTGGACCTTGTTGCCGTTGCCGACTGAAGTGGCGTTGAGCACGTGGCTGTCGCCGGTCTGGTAGGTGAAGTGCACGTTGTTGGTGCCTTGCTGGTACAACGCAAGGGTTGAGCCGACCGACTCGAACTGGTCGGCGTAGATCGCGTTGAGATCGCCGACTTGGAGGATCTGCGCGACGTTGTTTTCGCCGAAGCTCTGATCGACCACGGTTTCGTTGGTTTGCCCGTTCTGGTTGACGGTGGCCTGACTCGCGACTTGCGAGTCTTGCCAGACTTCGGTGCCGTTGGAGTCGCCGAGCTGGTTGATGGTGATGGTGCCGCCATCGCCGAAGCTCTGATCGCCATAGGCATAGTTACCTTCGCCAGCCTGGTTGATGTTGATCTGGCCGGCCATGTGGCCGATCTGTTCGGCGGTGCCATAGTTGGCGGTGCCGAATTGAATGACCGTCGCGTTGTTGCCGGCACCGAAGATGAACTGTTCGATGTTGGCTTCGTTGCCTTCACCGACCTGATACGTGGTACCCGTGCTGGCGTCCTGGGATTCCTGGTAGACGAAGGAGAAGTTGCTGGTGCCTTGCTGCTGTTGCAGGACCTCGTTGGTACCCAGTGTTCCCACAGACTGGCTGGCATGGCTGATGTTGAAGCTGCCGACCTGTTGCTGGGTGATGGTGCTGCCGTTTTCGAACAACTGCTCGGCGTAACCGGCGTTGAATTCGCCGGCCTGATCCTGGGAGATGACGCTGGTGGCGTTGTCCTGAAACGCCGCTGCGTCGTTGCCGCCGCCCACTTGTTGCTGGGTCGCGGTGGCGAAGCTGGCCTGGCTTTGCTTCACATCGGCGATGTTGGCGGTGCCGAGCTGGCTCTGGTTTGAAACGCTGTCGTCCGCCATTGCCTGGGCACTGACAATGACCAGGATGGCGGCGGTGAGGGGCGTCAGTTTGAACATGATGAAACCTCCGGGTTGTTGCAGTGCTTTAGCGATACTGTTTGACCGAAACGCTCATGCCGTTCCCAGCCTGGTTGACGGCGCTGGAAAGCCCCGTACCCGCCTGGTCGATGCTGGCGTCGTTGTTGTTGCCGTTCTGCGAAATCTGCGCGCGGTTGTGGTTACCGTTCTGAGTGATTGAGGCGGCGTTGCCGGACCCTTGCTGAGTGATCATCGCCATCAGGTCGCTGCCTTGTTGCAGGATGAATGCCTCTTGATTGCTGCCCGCCTGGACGATGCTGCCAAGCAGCGACTGGCCGTTCTGTTGCAGCAGCGCGTAGTTGGCCTGGCCGATCTGTTCGATCAGGGCTTGCTGGCCGATCGGCGCAGGCAACTCGCCGAGGTCGGCGCCGGGGGCGATGTCTTCGTTTTCCATCAAATCGTCGGCGCGCAGGCCGGCGCTGCTGCAAAACATAAGCAGGCAGAGCAGGGCGGCGGTCGACGTTTTCATGGCGTTATCCTCTGGCAAGCGTTCGCCCCCTCAACCCGTTTGATTGAGGGGGCGATGGCTCAGTTGGCGATGACCGTGACCGAGCGCACCGTGCCCTGTGACGAGCGGATGGTTGCAGTCGGATTGGCCGATGGAACCACCGTGGTGCTGTTGCTCACCGTCAGTCTCCAGCGTCCGGTCAATGGCACGGTCGTGGTGCCCAGCGTCACCGGTCCGGTCGGGGTCGAGACCTCGACAGTGATGGTGTTGCCGGTGGTCACCGACGAGGTACCGCTGAAGTCCCAGTTGAAGCGGTTGTTGGAACGCGCCGTCACTGTGGCCGCGGTCACCGCGAAGTTCTCGGCGGCTGGTCGTGGCGAGACTTGCACCGTGACCGTTCCCGGAGTGGACAAGGCACCTACGCTGTCCCTGGCGATGTAGGTGAAGGTCGTGGTGAACGCCGTCGTGACGGTGGCCGGTGGGGTGTAGGTGATCACCGTGCCGTTGGAGCTGACGGTGCCGCGACCTGCCGCAGGCTGGGTCACACTGGCGATGGCCAGCGGTACGTTGCCTTCCGGATCGGTGTCGTTGGCGAGCACATTGATCGGGATTGCCACCCCCAGCGTCGCGATGCTGTCGTTGACCGCCACAGGTACCTGGTTAGGCGCCACGGTGATGGTCACGGTCGCCGGTGTGGCCGAGGCCAGGCCTTTGACGTCTTGCGCCCTGTAAGTGAAGGTCGTGGTCAGCGGAGCATTGACCACTGCAGGTGGCGTGTAGACCACCGCGGTGCTGCCGCTCAACGCCACCGTGCCTTGGCCGGCGGCCGGTTGGGTGAGGTCGGTGATGCTCAGCGGTGTGTCGCCGTCGGGATCGTCGTCGTTGCTCAGCAGGTTGAGGGTCAGCGGGATGCCGAAACTGGTGCTGCCGCTGTCGGCCACTGCCACCGGCGCCTGATTCTCACCGCTGTTCGGTGCCGTTCCCACCACCACAACCGGCTCGGTGTCACTGCCGCCGGCGGCAGATTTCACCGTGACGGTGGCGGGTGGTTGCGCCAGGTCGGAAATGGTCAGACGTTGCAGCGTGCCGGTTTTCGACAGCCGTCCATAACCTTGAGCAACCATGTCCGGCACGGCCACTTCATCCGTCGAGGTGGCTTCGATCAGTAGGCTGTTGTTGCTCCAGTTGTAGCGGGCGGTCTGGATTTTCACCAGGTCAGTGAGTTTGCTCGACACGGAAGTTGGCCGGGTCGTGCCGGTAGGATTGCTGGCAGTGATGACGACTACAGGAGGTACTGCACCGGTGAACTGACGCTGTCCGAAGAACAGGCCGTTGTTGTCACCGGTCATGTTGATCAGGCACGGCGACAGCGGTGGTCCGGGGACCAGGGCGACGCTTTCACGGAAGCACAGGCTCGAACTGTTGCTCGAGTCGCCGAAGACTTCCACTCGGGTACTGCTGGTGCCCGGGCCGGTGGATGTACGCCGGTAGGTGGCGCGGCCGATTTCCACCGGAGTCTGCGCACGGTTGTCGAGGACTTTGCCGGACACGGTGAACAGGTTGGTTTGAATCGTACCGGCCGGACCTTGAATCCGCACGAAGTTGGTGTCGTTGGGGCTGCCAGTCACCTGTTCGGTAAGGTTCGGGTCGCCGACGAAGGTTTCCACCGCGCCGGTGTCCGGGTTGACCTCGGTGTATGGGCCGTTGACGCTGCGCAGGAATGGCCCGATGTTGCCGCCCAACACGCCGCTGAAATCGCCCGGCGGGCCGATGCCGATGTCGCGGGTCAAGTTAATTGCACGGCGCCCGGGCGCAGTGACGTTGACCGTTTCCACCCCGTACGGGTGAGTGATGGTGTAGATCCCGGCGGTGGGCACTGAAACCCGCAGACGAATCCGTGCGAAAGCAACCTGATCGCCCTCGACCGGTACTTCGGAAGCGAACGCCGCTTCGACCGCCGCAACGTAAGCTTCCATCTCGTAACCGCTGTTGCCAACTTGCGGGATCGAGGTTTCCGCGACAAACCAGAATGCCTCAGGCGGCCAGTTGTCGGGGAAAATCATCGGCTGGGCATCGTCGTAGATGCCCGGTTCCGCCAGCAGAATGCACATGTAGGACGGCGGCACCGTGGCCGGCACGCGCGAACTCGCGGCGCGCGACTGGCACAGTTCCATCGACAGGTTGTTGTTGTCCTGAAACCACATCGGGAATTTCCCGGTGGCAAAGGTGTAGGGACCGGGGTCGACAGCGGCAAGCTGCGCGAACGCGCTGCCGCTGAGCGATAGCGTCAGTCCCAGGGCGTTGAGCGCCAGGCGTGGCCAATTGTTCATGATGCCTCCTGAGACGAATCTGGGCATGTGAGTGTTCATTGCACGATGACCACTTCTTCGGTATCGCTGCCGCCATTGGATGACGTCACTCGAACCTTGGCCGGTGGGATCGGCGAGATCCCGGTGGCCAGGCTTTTCACCGCACCTTCGCCACTGAGGGCACCGATGGCGGCGCCACTGCCGGACGTGGCGGTGAGCACGGGTGGTGAGGTTTCGTCGCTGGTGGAAGCCACGAGCGTCAGTTGCCCGGAGCTGAGGCTGTATTCGGCACGCTGAATCACCACCAGGTCGGTCAGCGCCATCGACAGCGTTGTCGGTGTGCTGGTTGGAATGGCGACGTGGTTATCCGCGGTCAGTTGCAAGGTGCTCGGCAGACTCGGGTTGACCGAGGACTGCGCGTACCAGTTGCCGGTGGTGTCGGCCTCGGTCAGGTTCAGCACCGGGTCATTACTGGTCAAGGTGACGGTGGCTGGTGGCGGCGGGGCCTTCACGAACACGTCTTGCTGAGCGACCGGCGCGCTGTCGCCGGCCTTGCGTGAATACGTGCTGCGCTCGGTGATCATGGGTGTAGGTCGCACCACCGTTGACAACTTGCCGGAGATCCCGAACAGCGTGGTCCGCAGGTCGAGACCATTGGGGCCTTCGATGCGTACGAAGTTGGTGTTGAACGGGCTGCCGGTGACGGCCTCCTGGAGGGTCGGGTCGCCGATGTATTGCTCGGCCGCACCGGTCAGCGGATTGGTCTCGGTGTAAGGACCGTTGACGCTGCGCAGGAACGGCCCGACATCGCCACGCAAGGCGCCGTCGTAGGTTTTCGGTATGCCGATGCCGATATCGCGGGTCATGTTGATCGCGCGGTCGCCGCCCGCCGGCACGTCGAACACATCGACGCCGTAAGGGTGCGTGACGACATAGGTGCCGGCGGTGGGCACGTCGACCCGAATGCGCACACGGGCGAAGCTGACCTGATCACCTTCGACCGGTTCTTCAGCGGCAAACGCCGCCTCGATGGCCGTGCCGAATTCCAGATCGATGCCTCGGCCGGCGTCGATAATCGTCGCGTCAGCGGTAAACCAGAAGGATTCGTCGGGGAAGTTGGTCGGGAAGACGATTGGCTGTGCATCGTCAAACACGCCCGGGGTCGGCAGCAGCGTGCACATATACGACGGGGCACCTGGCGCCCCGGGTGCCCGGGAGCTGACCGCTTTGGACAGGCACAGATCCAGGGTTCGGCCATGGGTGTCCTGATACCAGGCGGCAAAAGAACCATTGGCGGGCAAATAGGGTCCGGGATCGACGGCAAACAAAGCGGCCTGGGCCACCCCGTGGGTCAACGCGGTCACGGCAAGAGCGAGCGCAGTTTTGGACAGTAAAGGGTGCATGTGTATTCCCTCTATCGGAATGCCTGTCCCGTGGGGATGGGCCAGTTGCGAGGGTATCGGCAACTTCCATACCAACCGCGTAAAACGCCTGGCAAAGGTCCGGAATAGAGACCTGCGCAATTGAAATGGCCTGAGCTTTCCGCTCGGTCCGAACGGGCCATTGGCCCCAGGGTTGGGGTCAGGTGGGGAGGGTGGGGAATGTCAGTAATCCCATAACCGGGCAAAAACCCGACTCTGGGCTATAACCCTATTGGGGAATCGTTGGGAACATCGCCCATGACTACGTCGACGCAAGCGCTGCCGTCCGGGGAGCCTGACAATCAGCTGAGCCCGCGCAAGCAGCCGTTCAATCTGCTGCGCTGGTTTTCGCTGATCAGCATGGCGGTGATCGGTACGGTGGCCGTGGCATTGGGCGCTGTGTCCACCCGGTTCGTGATTACCGAAAGCGTGCAGCGTGATGCACTGTTAACGTCGCAGTTCATCCGCGCAATTGCTTCGGCGGAAGTACGCCATGTGTCGATTCCCAACGTACGCACCATGGGCGAACTGCTGGATCCGCGAAAAGACCGCGATTATGCCGATGTCGACCCGCTGGCCCGGGCCAGTGCCCGCGGCGAGTTCCTAGACCATATCGAACACTTGCCAGACGTCATCCTCGCCAATATCTATGCGCCTGATCGCATGGTGATCTGGTCGACCAATCCGGCCTTGATGGGCACCACGATCCATACCGACGAAGACCTCGACCATGCGTTCGCCTCGAAAACCGCGGTCTCGGCCAGTTATCACAGCGTCGACAAAACCCGCATGGAACAGAAATTCATTACGCCGCCGGACTACATCTTTATCGAGAACTACATTCCGCTGTTCGATGCAGACGGCAACACGGTCACGGCAATGGTCGAGATCTACAAGGAGCCCAAGGACCTGATCGATCGCATGGAGCGCGGTCTGGTGCTGATCTGGCTCGCGACCGCGCTGGGCGGGGGGCTGATTTACCTGGGGTTGTACTGGATCGTGCGGCGTGCGGCGATGCTGTTGGCGGCGCAGCAAAAGCAGCTGATCACCAATGAAACCTTTGTCGCGCTCGGCGAAATGTCATCAGCGGTCGCGCACAGTTTGCGTAATCCGCTGGCGACCATTCGTTCCAGCGCCGAGCTGGCCCTGGAATTCGACAGCGGCCCGGCGCAGAAGAACATCAACGACATCATCGGCCAGGTCGATCGCATGTCGAAGTGGGTTCGGGAGTTGCTGCAGTCGCTGCGCCCACTGCAGGACGAGGCCGAACCGGTGAACCTGGTCGCGGCGCTGCACGACAGCCTGATGGCTTTCGAGCAGCAGATCGCCAAGGCCAGGGTGCGGGTGATATTCGAGCCAAAAGAAACACCGATGGTCCTCAGCCAGCATGTGCAACTGACACAGATCCTCAACAGCCTGCTGGCCAACGCGGTCGAGGCCATGGACAAGGACGGCTCGCTGACCATCACCCTTGAACCCAGCGATGCCCAGCACGTGAGTGTGACGGTTAAGGACACCGGTAAAGGCATGAACGAAGAGCAACGCCGAATGGCGTTCCGGCCCTTTTTTACCACCAAACAAGGCGGTCTCGGCGTCGGTCTTGTGCTGGTCAAGCGGATCATGGAGCGCTGCGGCGGCACAGTGAGCCTGCAGAGCAGCGAAGGCGAGGGGACCTGCGTGCGACTGACGTTCAAAAGGCTCCCTGAAAACGGGTCAGGTTTTCCCCAATAGTGGGGGAGGATTCACCGGCGTTGAGCGATAGACATCCGTCGTATTTCATAACTCACTGTTTATAGGGGAATTAATTGCTACTGATTGCTCGTCCCCGCGCTTGGCGAGGTAATTGCAGAAGCCTCAGAAAGCCAACGTTCTCCAGCCGGTTCTTCGCCTACGCCATCGAATGAGCGATAGCGGCGCATTACCATCAGCTGGACCGTCCGTCACGTTAAATGCCACCTACACTGAACCGAAACACGGCTGCGAAGGTTTGGTTAGCGCATTCAGGACATACCTCATGCAGAGACTGGAACGACAATTTCCTGCGTTTGCCAGGCTGATGGCCCACGGCCCGGGCTGGCGTGGCCGGTTCAACTTGCTGCGCTGGTTTTCCTTCGGCAGCTTTTTCATCATTGCGGCTGTGGCGCTGGGTCTTGGTTACATTTCCACGCGTTTCGTGGTGACTGAAAGCGTCGAGCGCGATTCCATGTTGACCGCGCAATTCATTCAGGCCATGGGCGATGCCGAAATCCGTCATGCCTCGATCAGCCCCAACAGAACCATGGGCGAAATGCTCGACCCGCGCCAGGACCAGGCTTACCCCGATGTCGAACCGGCCACCCGCGCCTCCGCCCGCGTCGAGTTTCTCGATCATGTGGAGCACCTGTCGGACATTTTGTTGGCGACGGTCTACGCCGAAGATCGCACCATCGTCTGGTCGACCAACCCTGAACTAATCGGCGTGAACATCCAGAACGATCAGGAGCTGGACGACTCCTTCGCCATGAAAGAGGCGGTGTCCACCAGCTACCACGAAATTGTCGAGGAGCGCCCCGAACAGCGGCTGTTGCGCGAACCGGATTACCTGTTCATCGAAAACTACATCCCGATGTTCAACGCCGACAAAAGCAAAGTGGTGGCGATGGTCGAAATCTACAAGGAACCGGTGGACCTGGTAGCGCGCATCCAGCGTGGGTTCAAGGCGATCTGGTTCGCGACCGTACTGGGTGGCGCGGCGATTTACCTGGCGCTGTTCTGGATTGTCCGGCGGGCGGCCAAACTGCTGGAGAGCCAGCAGCAGCAGTTGATCACCAATGAGACGTTTGTGGCGCTGGGCGAAATGTCCTCGGCAGTCGCGCACAGTTTGCGTAATCCGCTGGCGAACATTCGCTCGAGCGCTGAACTCGCCCAGGAAATCGCCAGCCAGAGCTCACAGAAAAACATCGGCGACATCATCCAGCAGGTTGATCGCATGTCGCGCTGGGTTCGCGAATTGCTGGTGTCGCTGCGCCCGATGAACGACGACCATGAAGCGGTCGACCTGGTATTGGTCATCGAGGACACCCTGAATGCCTTCGCGGCGTTGATCCAACGGTCGAACGTCGAGGTGCGTTTCACGCCGCAGGCCTGTCCGCCAGTGGTCAGCCAGCGCGTGCTGCTCACGCAGATTCTCAACAGCCTGTTTGCCAATGCGCTGGAAGCCATGCCCGACGGTGGGGTGCTGACCATCGCAGTTCATTCGCCGCATGCAGGGCAGGTGCACATGACCCTGAGCGACACCGGCAAAGGCATGAGCAAACAGCATCAGCAAATGGTCTTCAAACCGTTTTTTACGACCAAACAGGGTGGGCTGGGCGTTGGCCTGGCCCTGGTTAAACGCATTATGGAGCGGTTCGAAGGCTCGGTCGCACTGACCAGCCAGGAGCAGGAAGGAACCCGCGTCAGTCTCAACTTTATGGTGGCAACGGGAGAGGAATATGGAGCGCAGCATATTGCTGGTCGAGGATGACGAACTGCTCGCCGAGAATATACAGACCTACCTGGAGCGCAAAGACTTCGAGGTGACGGTTTGCCACTCGGCCGAGGATGCATTGGAGCAATTGAACACCTTTGCGCCCGACGTGGTGCTGACCGACAACTCGCTGCCGGGCATGAGCGGCCACGACCTGATCCAGAAGCTGCGCATCAGCGCGCCGGATCTGAAAGTGATCATGATGACCGGTTACGGCAATGTCGAGGAC
>JALYPE010000852.1 GCA_030856525.1 Pseudomonadota bacterium
CTGTTGCTGGACGCCTTCAAGCAAGCCGACTTCCCTGAAGGTGTGTTCGAGGTCATCAACGTCACGCCGGAAGGTGTTTCCGCGGCGATCAAAGACTCACGCATTGCAGCCGTGACCCTCACCGGCAGCGTCCGAGCCGGCATGGCCATTGGCGCACAGGCCGGTGCAGCGTTGAAAAAATGCGTCCTGGAACTGGGTGGTTCCGACCCCTTCATCGTACTCAACGATGCCGACCTCGACGATGCGGTGAAAGCCGCCGTGATTGGTCGCTATCAAAACACCGGGCAAGTCTGCGCGGCGGCCAAGCGCCTGATTGCCGAGCAAGGCGTTGTCGACGAGTTCACGCGCAAATTCGTTGAAGCCACGCGCAAATTGGTGGTCGGTGATCCACTGGCCGCCACCACGTACATCGGCCCGATGGCTCGCTTTGATCTGCGCGATGAGCTGGATCAACAGGTGCGCGACACTCTGGAGGAAGGCGCTACTTTGTTACTGGGTGGCAATAAAGCCGAGGGCATCGGCAACTTCTACGAGCCAACGGTTTTCGCTGATGTCACCGACCAGATGACCTCGTTCAAGCAGGAACTGTTTGGTCCGGTCGCTTCGATCATCACCGCACGCGATGCCACCCACGCCCTGGAACTGGCAAATGACAGTGAGTTCGGACTGGCTGCGACAATCTATACAGGCGACTTGGAACGAGCCCAACAGATGGCGGGTGAACTGGAAACCGGCGGTGTATTCATCAATGGTTACTGCGCCTCCGATCCGCGTGTCACCTTCGGCGGTGTGAAGAAAAGCGGATTCGGTCGTGAGCTTTCGCACTTCGGGGTACGCGAATTCTGCAACGCGCAAACGGTGTGGCTGGATCGGCATTAAGTACTTAGTATCCAGCACGAAGATGGGCGAATATCCGCTTGGTACAAATTCCATTAACACAAAATCCGCTACACCCTTACAGGAGGTTAATAACAATCATGAAAGACGCTACCATCGCGCTGCACCATGGTTTCAAGTCGGACCCGACCACCAAGGCCGTCGCCGTGCCGATCTATCAGAACGTCGCCTTCGAATTCGATAACGCCCAACACGGCGCAGACCTGTTCAACCTGGACGTGCCAGGCAATATCTACACGCGGATCATGAACCCCACCAACGATGTGCTGGAGCAACGCATGGCCGCCCTCGAAGGCGGTGTCGCAGCCCTGGCCGTCTCGGCCGGCAGCGCGGCGATTCACTATGCGATCCAGACCCTCACGCGTGCTGGTGACAACATCGTCACCACGCCACAACTCTATGGCGGCACCTACACCCTGTTCGCCCACCTGCTGCCGAGCTTTGGTGTGGATGTGCGTTTTGCCCGGGACGACTCCGGCGAGGCCATCGCCGAACTGATCGACGACGACACCAAGCTGGTGTACTGCGAAAGCATCGGCAACCCGGCGGGCAACATCATCGACATCGAAGCCCTGGCCAAGGTCGCCCATGACCGTGGCGTGCCGCTGATGGTCGACAACACCGTGGCCACGCCGATCCTGTGCAAGCCGATCCAGTTCGGCGCCGATATTGTCGTGCACTCAGTGACCAAATATGTCGGCGGCCACGGCAACTCCCTGGGTGGTGTGATCGTCGACGGCGGCACATTCCCCTGGACCCAATACCCAGAAAAATTTCCCGGCCTCAACCAGCCCGAGCCGGCGTATCACGGCGTGGTCTATACCGAGAAATTCGGCCCCGCCGCCTTCATCGCGCGCGCCCGCACTCTGCCACTGCGCAACACCGGCGCGGCGCTCGCGCCGATGAACGCGTTCCTGCTGCTGCAAGGCATGGAAACCCTGGCCCTGCGCATGGAGCGCCACACTGAAAACGCCATGCAGGTTGCGCAATTCCTGCAAGGCCATGCTGAAGTGGATTGGGTCAGCTACGCCGGGCTCCCGGATCATCCGCACCACGCATTGGCGCAGAAATACATGCAAGGCAAACCATCGGCGATCCTGTCGTTTGGCTTGAAGGGTGGCTATGAGG
>JALYPE010000853.1 GCA_030856525.1 Pseudomonadota bacterium
TTGAGTTTCTCGCTCATTTCCGCTTCCCGGGGCAGGCGCGCCAGGGTCAGGTGTTCGGCGTAACGTCCGCCGACCACGTCCACCAGCCAGGCGTCCTTGCGCCGCATCAAGGTGTCGACTCGCAGCACGTTATTGGTTGAACGGTCTGAGGAATAGCCGCTGAACTCGCCGAACGGGCCTTCCTCGGCATAGGCCGCCGGATCGATCGCGCCTTCCAGTACAAACTCGGCATAGGCCGGCACACCGATCCCGTAACGCGGGGTCTTGACCAGTTCCAACGGGGCACCGAACAGGCCGCCGGCCACCGCGCGTTCATCGCTGCCGAACGGCAAACGGGCTGCTGCAGCAAGCATGAACAGCGGATGAGCACCGACCACCATCGCCACGCGCAACTCTTCGCCGCGCTCGCGAGCAGTCTGCAGCATGCGCCACAAGTGACCGCGCGAATGCAGGCTGGTGGCGAGAGTCTGCCGGGCATGGCGCATCGAGCGGTGATAGCTCATGTTGGCAATCCCGGTCACCGTGTCTTCGGCAATGATGATCGCGTTGGTAATGTAAGGGCCGCGGTCACTGTCGAAGTGCTTGAGCATCGGCAAAAGCGCCAGGTCCACGGCTTCGCCTTCGAAAATCTCGTCCAGCACCGGGCCGGTTTCGACGTATCGGGGCGCGATCGGATGATTGGCGCGGGCCTGGAAAGTTTCGTGCAGCTGCGCCGGGGGCACGCCGAACATCCGCGCGATGCGGGTCCGTGAGGCGAACAGGTTGGTGGCGACCGGCACGCCGAGCTGGCCGACGTTTTCGCAGATCAACAGCGGGTCACGGCCTTGGGCGGCAAGGGCGTCGACCAGGGCAGTGACGTCCTGATCGGCGCTAAGTGGTTCGCGTACGGTCAACACATCGTCCGGGTATTGCCGGCGATAGGCGTCGATGAAATCGTGAAAATCCTGGGTGTCGCCGAGCGTAGAGAGGGTCATGGTTTCACCTCAAAGAAAGCAGGTTTGAGGAAATCCTGTGGTGAGGGGGTTTACCCCCGTTGGGCTGCGAAGCAGTCCTGAAACCATCCACCTCGGTATGCCTGACTAACCGCGATTGGAGGTTTTGGGGCGGCTCCGCCACCCAACGGGGATAAATCCCCTCACCACAGGGGACGGCTTTCCTTCAGGTGTTCAGAGGTAAGTCGTGGTCAGGCGAATGTCCGCCTCGGCCAGGTCCTTGGGCGGCGGTGTCGGTTCGATGCCGCACAGCCTTGCGATGTTGTTGCCGAGGTAGTCCTCAAGGTGATCTTCATCAATCCCCAGCCCTTGTGGCGCTGGGGAACAGAGGACTTCGAGCTCGCGCAACCACATACCCGGTTCGTTCGGCGGCGAGTCGGTGCCGAAGACGATCTTGTTGCGCGGCAGCTCCTTGGCGAACTCGACGATCCGTGACTGGAAGCACCAGCCGGATTCGCAGTACACGTTCGGCGTGTCCATGGCCATCCAGAACGCCTCGAACGAGTAGTTGCCGCCGGTCTGGATGCCGAAGTGACCGATGATGAAATTGACCATCGGGAATTCACGGATGATCGGGTAGAACATCGTCGGAATGGTGTACGGTCCATCGCCCGTGTGGATCAGCACCACGATGTTGTACTTGGCGCAGACTTTCATCGCCGGCCGCAGCCAGTCCAGCGCCCGGTCCGGACGATAGCCGTACATGTTGGCGTGCAGCTTGAGCATCTTGAAACCGTATTCCTTGATATGAAACTCCAGCTCTGCCGCGCCGTTTTCCGGTCCCCAGCGCGGGTTGAAATTGAAGTTGCCGATGAACCGGTCCGGGTACTTCATGCACAGCTCGGCGATGTACGACATGTAGTCGCGCACGCCTTCGCGGCCGCGGCGGTTGCCGTCGCGATAACCGGTGTTGCCCGGTGGCGGCTGGATGAAGCCCATGTCGATGCGCCGTGGTTTGCCGTTGATCATGTACGGGCCGTCCATCAGCTTGAGCATGCGCTCGCCGGTAAACGGTTCGCCGGTGTGGCGCCAGGCCTCGTCGACCAGGTTGGTGGGGTGCAGATGGGTATCGATAATCATCGGTTCAACTCCTGGCCAGTTGGGCAGTGACAGGGCGCTTCAACTGCGCCTCGGCTTCGGCCACGGAACGTGGCGGCGGGGGCGGTTCGAGGCCGATCATCCGTGCGGTGTTGTTGCCCAGGTAGTCTTCGAGGGTGTCCTCGTCAAGATTCAGACCTTGCGGTGGCTCATGACAGAGCACTTCCAGCAGGCGCAGCCACATGCCCGGCTCGTTCGGCGGGGTGTCGGTACCGAAGAGGATTTTGTGGGTCGGCAGGACCTTGGCGAACTCGACGATTCGCGATTGCAGGCACCAGCCCGATTCGCAATAGACGTTGGGCAGCTCCATCGCCCACTGCATCGGTTCGAACACATAGACGCCACCGGTCTGTACGCCGAAGTGCGCCATGATGAAATCGACGTTGGGGAACTCCTTGATCATCGGCACCCATTCCGACGGGATGCTGTAAGGCCCGTCACCGGTGTGCAGCTTGACCGGGATGCCCAGCTCGGCACATTTCTCGAAGCACGGACGCACCCAGTCCAGCGCGCGGTCCGGGCGATAGGCGTGCATGTTGGCCTGCATCTGGACCATCTTGAAACCGTGATCGGTGACGTAG
>JALYPE010000882.1 GCA_030856525.1 Pseudomonadota bacterium
ATACCTGACACACCGTACTCGGTGGTTTCAGGGCTGCTTCGCAGCCCAACGGGGATAAATCCCCTCGCCACAGATCACCTGTTCTGCACAGATCAACCAACCTCCACAGGTTCATTAACCGCTCTAAATCAGGCCTGCGCGGTCTCGGCAGGCGAAACAATGCTGGTTTTGCCGCCGCGGGATTTACCGGAACTCAGGTACTCGGCAATCGATTCCTGCGTCACTTCACCGAGGAACACCCGCTCGGCGTCCATCACTGGCAACCACGAGCGGTTGAACTCGTACATGCGTGACAGGAGGATACGCAGGTGCTCGTCGTACGCCGCTGTGGCGTTGAACTCGCGAAGGTACTGCGTGCAGGTACCGGTCTGACGGTGCAGGTCGCGGCGTCGTACATAACCCAGTGCCTTGTTCTCACCATCGGTGACCACGACATAACGGCGGTCGTGCTCGTCCATCAGCTCCAGCGCATCCGCCACCGGCGTTTCCGGGCTGACCGACGGTGCGTTGTCCGCTGCGTCTTCGGCCTTCACCAGCAACAGTCGCTTGAGCGTACTGTCCTGGCCGACGAAGTTGCTGACAAATTCGTCTGCCGGGTGGGCCAGCAGGGTGTCCGGGTGATCGATCTGCAGCAGCTTGCCGGCGCGGAAGATCGCGATCTTGTCGCCCAGCTTGATCGCTTCGTCGATGTCGTGGCTGACCATGATCACGGTCTTGTTAAGCGCGCGTTGCATCTCGAAGAATTCGTTCTGGATCATCTCGCGGTTGATCGGGTCGACCGCACCGAACGGTTCGTCCATCAGCAACAACGGCGCATCTGCCGCCAAGGCACGAATCACGCCGATTCGCTGTTGCTGGCCGCCGGACAATTCACGCGGGTAGCGGGTCAGGTATTGCTTGGGCTCAAGCTTGATCATGCTCATCAACTCGCGGGCGCGGTCGTGGCATTTCTGCTTGTCCCAGCCGAGCAGGCGCGGAACGATGGTGATGTTTTCTTCGATGGTCATGTTCGGGAACAGACCGATCTGCTGGATCACATAACCGATGTTGCGGCGCAGGGTAACGGCGTCGAGGTCGGTGGTGTCTTCACCGTTGATCAGGATCTTGCCCGAGGTCGGTTTGATCAGGCGGTTGATCATTTTCAGCGTGGTGCTTTTGCCGCAGCCCGATGGCCCAAGGAACACGCAGATCTCGCCTTCATTGACGGTCAGGCTCACCAAGTCCACGGCTTTGACATCTTTGCCGTTGCTTTGGAAAGTCTTGCTGAGGTTTTGAAGTTCGATCATTTCAGGAGTCCTTTTGGAGTCAGCGTGCGTTGCAGCCATTGCAGAAGCAGGTCGGCGAAGATGGCCAGGAGACTGACCAGTACGGCGCCGACGATCAGCATCGACATGTCGCTGCGGCTGATGGAAGCAAGAATGAGTACACCGAGGCCACCGGCGCCGATGGTCGCGGCGATGGTCATCACGCCGATGTTCATGACCACGGCGGTGCGCACGCCGGCAAGAATGACCGGCACTGCGATCGGTAGTTCGACCATGCGCAGGCGCTGGCCGAATGTCATGCCGATGCCGCGTGCGGCTTCGCGAATACCCGGCTCTACGCTCGTGAGCGCCAGGTAGGTGTTACGCATGATCGGCAGCAGCGAGTACAGAAACACGGCGGTGATCGCCGGCATCGGCCCGAGGCCCTGGCCGAATTTGGAATAGAAAGGCAGCAGCAGGCCGAACAGGGCAATCGACGGCACGGTCAGCAAGACGGTGGCGCTGGCTTGCAAGGGACCGGCGAGCGTCGGAAAACGCGTCATCAGAATGCCCAGCGGTACGCCGACGACGATCGCCAGGGTTACGGCGATGCCGACCAGGGTGATGTGCTGCCACGTCAGGTGTGCGACCTGTGCCCAGTCGAGGTGGGAAAAGGCGTTCAGAAATTCCATGTCTTTTCCTCCTTAGTTGAGTGGATGCTGGCGCAGGAAATCTGCGGCAACCGATGAAGGGCTTTCGTGATCGACATCGACCCGCGCATTCAGCGCCCGCATGGTCTCGTCATCGAACAGTTCAGCCAGTGGCCTCATTTGTTCGGCGAGCTTCGGGTTGGCGTCGAGGAATGCCTGACGCACGACCGGGGCGGCCGTGTAGTCCGGGAAGTAATGCTTGTCGTCTTCCAGCAGCTTCAATTTAAACGCGTTCAAGCGACCGTCGGTGGTGTAGACGAGACCGGCAAACACCTGGCCATTGCGCAGTGCGGTGTACACCAGCCCGGCGTCCATCTGACGAATGTTCTTGCGGGTCAGGTTCATGC
>JALYPE010000037.1 GCA_030856525.1 Pseudomonadota bacterium
GTGAAGAAGAACGCCATTCTGATGATCGACCTCGCCTTGCAACTGGAACGGCATCAAGGCCTGGCGCCGCTTGAATCAATCCGCAGTGCCTGTTTGCAACGCCTGCGACCGATTCTGATGACCACCCTGGCGGCGATCCTTGGCGCCTTGCCGCTGTTGCTCGGCCGCGCCGAGGGTGCGGAAATGCGCCAGCCGCTGGGGCTGACCATTATCGGCGGGCTGATTTTCAGTCAGGTGCTGACCCTTTACACCACTCCGGTGGTTTACCTCTATCTCGATAAACTGCGCCATCGTTTCAACCACTGGCGTGGCGTGCGTACCGATGCTGCTTTGGAAACTCCGTTATGACTGACCGTTCGCTCACCTGTCTGCCTACATCGCTGATCACCGTGCGAGGCTCGCGTTTACTGAGCCTTACCCTGTGCGTGGCGCTGCTCAGTGCCTGCGCCATCGGCCCGGATTACCAGCGTCCGCCTGCCGCCGCGCCGGTGCAATACAAGGAAGCAGCCGGCTGGCGTCAGGCCAACCCGAGTGATTCTTTGGCCCGTGGAGCCTGGTGGGAGTTGTATGGTGATCGCCAGCTCAATGAGTTGATCGAGCGTCTCAACCGCTCGAATCAGACTGTTGCGCAGTCGGAGGCTCAATATCGCCAGGCGCAAGCGTTGGTACGCAGCGCGCGGGGGGCATTTTTTCCAACGGTGGATCTGACCATCGGCAAAAACCGTTCGAGCCAGGGCACTGGCAGTAGCAGTTCCAGCCTGACCAGCTCCTCCAGCGGTATTCGCGACACCTACACGGCCCAGGCCGGGGTGAGTTGGGAAGCCGATGTCTGGGGCAAATTGCGCCGGGGGCTGGAAGCCGACACCGCGAATGCCGAGGCGAGCTTTGCCGATCTGGCAGCGATGCGCCTGAGCCAGCAGTCGGAACTGGTGCAGAACTACCTTCAATTACGCGTGATCGATGAACAGCGCCGCCTGTTGCAGGCCACGGTCGAGGCCTATCAGCGCTCGCTGAAAATGACCGAAAACCAGTATCGCGCAGGTGTTTCCGGCAAAGACGCGGTGGCGCAGGCGACAACACAACTGAAAAGTACCGAAGCCGAGATGGTTGATCTGATCTGGCAACGGGCACAGTTCGAGAATGCCATCGCGGTGCTGACTGGCGTGCCACCTGCTGAGTTCAGCATCGCCGAAACCACGGACATTCCTGCGCTGCCTGCCGTACCCTTGGCGCTGCCCTCGCAATTGCTCGAACGGCGGCCAGACATCGCCTCGGCCGAGCGTTCGGTGATGGCGGCCAATGCCAACATTGGCGTGGCCAAAGCAGCGTACTACCCGGACTTTACCCTGAGCCTGAACGGCGGCTATAGCAGCAGCACGTCCAACAACTGGATCAGTGTGCCCAACCGCTTCTGGTCCGTTGGCCCACAACTGGCGATGACCCTGTTCGACGGCGGTCAGCGCTCGGCGGAAGTCGATCGCAGCGAAGCGGCCTACGATGAGACTGTTGCCGCGTACCGGCAGACGGTGCTCGACGGTTTCCGTGAAGTGGAAAACTATCTGGTGCAGCTCAAGGTGCTTGAGAACGAATCAGCCGTGCGCCAGCAGGCGTTGGACGCGGCACGTGAATCGCTGCGTCTGATACAAAATCAGTACAAGGCAGGGGTGATTGCCTATCTCGATGTTGTAGTAGTGCAAGCGACCGCGCTGAACAACGAGCGCAATATGCTCGATTTGATGCAGAGCCGCTTGATCGCCAGCGTGCAATTGATCGCCGCGCTGGGCGGTGGCTGGGACGGCGCTCTGCAGGCGCCTGAAAAACGCTGATCGTTGTAGCAGCTGCCGAGCCCGCGAGGCTGCGTTAGAGTCCGCAGCGGTCGTAAACCTGTCGCCGCGAACTGACTGTCTGGCGACGGTTACGCCCTCGAACGCAGCCTCGCGGGCTCGGCAGCTGCTACGGACTTGGGGCGTTTCGTCGTTGATTTAAATATTTGAAACAAGCGTTTCATCGGCTTGATGGCGTTTTGGTTATTTTGTCAGTGCGTTAGTTGGGGGAACCTATACAATCGCGCGATTTGACCTGCCGCGAATGGAAGCAATCCGGCGTGTTCAGTCTCGAGAAACAGAACCTTCATGCTCACCGGTACTTATTCCGCCTCGCTGGTCGTCGTCTCGCTCTGCGTAGCGATTCTGGCCTCCTATACCGCACTGGATCTGACCGGGCGCATTGCCTCCGCTAAAGGCAGGGCCGTGCATTTCTGGATGGCGGGCGGCGCTGTCGCCATGGGGATCGGGGTGTGGTCGATGCATTTTATCGGCATGCTCGCCTTCGATTTGCCAATCGACCTGGGTTACGACGTGACTCTCACGGCGTTGTCGCTGATCACGGCGGTCTTGTCCTGCGGCTTCGCCCTGTGGCTGGTCAGTCAACCGCAGTTGCCGGTCTGGCAGTTGGCCTTCGGCGCGCTGGTGATGGGTGCCGGCATCAGCGCGATGCACTACACCGGCATGGCTGCCATGCGCATGCAGCCGGGCATCGATTATGACCCGGCGCTGTTCAGCGCCTCGTTGCTGATCGCCGTCGTGGCGTCCGGTGCAGCGCTATGGATCGCCTTTCGTCTGCGCCAGCATTCGCCCTATGTCTGCCTGATTAGAGGCGGCGCGGCGGTGATCATGGGCATCGCCATCGTCGGTATGCACTACACCGGCATGGCCGCGGCGCGTTTTCCGGACGGCAGTTTTTGCGGCGCGGCAATCGATGGTCTTAACGGTAAGGGCCTCGACAGCCTGGTGCTGGTGACCACGCTGGCGGTGTTGAGCATCGCGTTGCTCACTTCGATCCTCGACGCTCGTCTGGAGGCGCGCACCGCCAGCCTCGCCTTATCACTGACGGAAGCCAATCGCGAGCTCATACAGCTGGCCTTGCACGACAACCTGACGGGACTGCCAAATCGCGTGCTGCTGGCGGATCGAATCAATCAGGCGATGGCGAGGGTGCAGGAGCAGGGCGGTTGCTTTGCGTTGATGTTCGTTGACCTCGACGGATTCAAGCCGGTCAACGACGCGTTTGGTCATCACATGGGCGATCAGTTGTTACGCGAAGTCGGCCTGCGTCTACGTGAGGATTTGCGGAGCCCGGACACACTGGCGCGAATCGGCGGCGACGAGTTCGTTCTGCTGGTGCAGTTGGGCGAGGCGAACGACGCGCTGGCCTTGGCCGCACGACAAGTGGGCTTGATCGCACGGGCGTTCCGGGTGGCCGAACATGACTTGCAGATATCCGCCAGTGTCGGCATCGCCCTGTACCCGGGCAACGGTGAGACCGCAGATGAGCTGCTGATGAATGCCGACGCGGCGATGTATCACGCCAAGGGTGCCGGCAAAAACGGCTATAGTTTTTTCGATGCGTCGATGAACAGTAACGCCCGCATGCAGCTGCAACTGCTGCAGGATTTGCGCACGGCGTTGGATCAGGGCCAGTTCAGTCTTCATTACCAACCCAAGTTTGACGCGAGCAATGGCCGCCCGGTTGGTGCCGAAGCGCTGCTGCGCTGGGTGCACCCCACTCAAGGCATGTTGCTGCCGGACAAGTTCATCGATCTGGCAGAGAAAACCGGCCTGATCATCCCGATTGGCGAATGGGTGCTCAACGAAGCCTGTCGGCAGATGCGCGAGTGGTACCTGCTTGGCTATACCGATTGGCGCATCGCGGTCAATCTTTCGGCGTTGCAGTTTTGCCATGCCGGACTCGTGCAAAGTGTCGCCAAAGCCTTGGCCACTCATCATTTACCAGCC
>JALYPE010000044.1 GCA_030856525.1 Pseudomonadota bacterium
TCCCGGAGCAGGCCCACAAGTTCCCGGGGCAATTGTCGGGCGGCCAGCAACAGCGCGTGGCGATTGCCCGTGCCCTGTGCATGAAGCCGAAAATCATGCTGTTCGATGAACCGACTTCGGCACTCGACCCGGAGATGGTGAAAGAGGTTCTGGACACCATGATCGGCCTCGCCGAAGACGGCATGACCATGCTCTGCGTAACCCATGAGATGGGCTTCGCTCGCACCGTGGCGAACCGGGTGATCTTCATGGACAAGGGTGAAATCGTCGAACAGGCGGCACCGAATGACTTCTTCGATAACCCGCAGAATGATCGGACCAAGTTGTTCCTGAGCCAGATTTTGCATTGATGCGAGGCTGACTCGTATAGACAAACCCGGCCACGTGCCGGGTTTTGCTTTTTCTCGCTCAGGAAGCCGTGAGGGTTTGGTGCTCTTTATGCTCCGTATGTTTGAACCCCCTCAAGTCCGCACCTTCACCCAGTGATCTTACGTCAGCAAGCAAATGCGGATAACGGTCGAGCAGGCGCATCAGTAACACCAATGTTTTTGGGGGAAGTATTTCGCCACGCTCGTAACGAGAAAACGCGTTGTGCCCGCCACCAGACAGTACGTGTACCGCTTCTTTTTGCGTCAGATGCAGCTTGCGACGGATTCGCTTCATCTCATCGCCAATCATCTGTCGTGCCGCCATCACCAATTCGTCACCCGCGTCCGAATGGCGCTCAGAACAGCTGTCGTCTAACTCCACCTCGCCACACATCTGGCATTCCCAGCCAGATAAATCATCTACGCGGCGCTCCATGCCTTTAACGGACATGGTCACGGCGCGACCCTCGAAATGGCGCATGCCTTCCTGGGCTCCGCAGCTAAAACATTGCTGGGTTTTCATTGGGATTTCTCCTTGAAGGAGATTATCGGTGGGCCACCGCCGGGGCGATATGTCACCTTGATATAAATCTCCAAACCGAATGAGTTGATGTGATAAACATCCTGCCAAACGCGATGATCAGCATAGGTGGTCATCGATTTGTACAGCATCCTTCCCTGTAGTTCGAAAATGACCGTCAGCATTTCCTCGATGTTTAAACCAAGAATCTGGCCGTCGTTTTTAGCCGTACTGGTGAATGCTTTGCTTCCAAGTCGCCGGACATCGGCCTTGATCACCGCCAAGTCGTAATGAGGCGTGTTCTTTTCCATAAGAAGTCGTTTACCCTGTCCCTGAAATTACCCTTAAAGGGTAATTTTGACTAATCGAAAATATCGCTCCTTTCCCTGCTCATACACCCTGGACGGTTGCCGTCCTACGCGAAGCTGACTAACATGTCAGAAAATTCATCCTATGATTGGATGAAAGGGCGAATTCCATGTCAGACATTTCTCCACTCGTTAAACGCTCCCTGGTCGACCAAGCGCTGGACCAGCTTCGCCTGAGAATCAATCAAGGTGCCTGGGTTGTCGGCCAGCGACTGCCCACCGAACCCGAGTTGTCGGCAGAGCTGGGCATCAGTCGCAACACCGTGCGCGAAGCGATGCGCGTGTTGGCATTTTCCGGATTGATCGAGATCCGCCAGGGAGACGGCAGTTATCTGCGGGCGGTGGTTGACCCGCTCGACACCGTGAAAGCGTTGTCGCGCTGCTCTGCCGAACAGGCGCGCGAGACGCGGCACATCCTTGAAGTCGAAGCGATCGGCCTCGCTGCGTTGCGCCGCACGGATGAAGATTTGCATGCGCTGCGCGAGGCGCTTGGCGTCAGCGGCAGCCATTACCACGGCGACCTCGACACTTATATCGCCTGCGATTTGGTGTTCCACCGCCGGTTGGTAGCCGCCGCGCACAACCCGGCGCTCAGTGAGCTGTATGGCTATTTTTCCAGCATTGTCGGTGCGCAATTGCGCCACTGCCTGAACATTACACCCCGACGCCAGGAAGTATTCGACCTGCATATCGAATTGCTTGATGCCGTCGAACAACGCGACCCCGAACGGGCCAAAGCCCTGTCGAGGCAGTTGATCAATGAACCTTGAAACCGAGAAATCCATGTCCAGTAATACGCAACAAAACAAGCGCACAGCTGAGCTCGAAGAGCTGCTGATTGATGCCGAAGCCGATGACGACGAAGTCCAGCAACGCCCCCCGTTACTGCGCCGCCCGTGGCTGCTGTTGCTGGGCCTGATCCTGGTGGCACTGAACCTGCGCCCGGCACTGTCGAGCATGGCACCGATGCTCAGCGACATCTCCAGGGCCCTCGGCTTGTCCGCCGCCCAGGCCGGTTTGCTGACCACGCTGCCGGTGCTTTGCCTGGGTCTGTTTGCACCGCTGGCACCGATCCTCG
>JALYPE010000051.1 GCA_030856525.1 Pseudomonadota bacterium
CGCGGTCTGGCGGCAGATCGTCGCCGACATCATGAACACCCCGGTCATCTGCACCGAGCAAAGTGAAGCCGCTGCCCTCGGTGCGGCGATTCAGGCGGCGTGGTGCGTGTCCCGGGAAAATGGCCAGGAAGAAAGTCTCGCGCAGTTGTGCGAGCGCTGCGTAAAACTCGATCCGGCCAGCGAAACCCGGCCGATCCCGGACAATGTCGCGGCCTGCCAGCAGGCCTATGAACGCTATCAACAGCATGTCGCAACCCTTTGAAGAGCGACCAATTATGTATCTGGTGTGTGGCGAAGCGCTGTTCGATTTTTTCAGTGAAGACGACGCCAGCGGGCGCGCTTCAAACGTCAATTTCAAGGCGATTGCCGGCGGCTCGCCGTTCAACGTGGCGATCGGTTTACGCCGTTTGGGCGTGGACGCTGCGCTGTTTGCCGGTCTGTCTACGGACTACCTGGGCCGGCGTTTGCAGCAAGTGTTGCAGGAAGAAGGCGTGCGCCCGGACTACCTCATCGACTTCGCGGCGCCCACCACCCTGGCGATGGTTGCAGTCGGCGCCAATGGCTCGCCGCACTACAGTTTCCGGGGCGAAGGTTGCGCGGACCGGCAGTTGAAACCTGAACACCTACCGTCACTGGGCCCGGAAGTACGAGGCCTGCATATCGGCTCGTTTTCGCTGGTGGTGCAACCGATCGCCGACACCCTGCTGGATCTGGTGCAACGCGAAAGCGGCAAGCGCCTGATCAGCCTCGACCCGAATGTACGGCTCAATCCCGAACCGAACATCGAGGTTTGGCGTTCGCGCGTGGCCACATTGGTGGCTCTCGCAGACCTGATCAAAGTCAGCGATGAAGATTTGAGCCTGTTGTATCCCGAGCAGGATCCTCAGCGGGTTATCGAAGGCTGGCTGCAGCACCGCTGTCAGCTGGCATTTCTGACCCGTGGTGGCGACGGCGCGACGGTGTTCAGCCGTCAGCACGGTTCATGGTCAGTGCCGGCGTGCCCGGTGGAAATGGCTGACACCGTGGGCGCCGGCGATACGTTTCAGGCCGCTCTGATTACCTGGCTGACCGAGCATGAGCTGGATTCGATTGAGGGTGTCAGCCAGTTGAGCCACGAGCAGATCGACGGGATGCTGCGATTTGCCGTGCAGGCGGCGGCGCTGACCTGCAGCAAGACCGGACCGGATTTGCCGTATCGGCAGCAGTTGGATCCTCGCTGAGGCTGATGGCCTCTTTGCGAGCAAGCTTCGCTCCTACAATGCGGTGTCCGCTGCAGATCCCTGTGGGAGCGGGCTTGCTCGCGAAGGCTTTGTGCCTGGCACAAAGGTTTCTTCAGCATGGACGCTTACCTGACCACACTGTTGACTGCAGTTCACACAAGCAAAAAACCTCCCTATCCATTGGCCGAGACACTTGCCATCAGGGATTTCCCTATGCCACACGGGCGTTTCACCTACGCCATTTGCGCCTTGAACCAGTCGCTTTAATCCTGCACCATCCGCCCCAGCTTATCCAAAGGACGGAATTCAAGGCATGCTGGACGCGAACGCAACCCATATTTCCCTCACGCTGGAAGGCGTTTCCGTTGACCTTCAAGTGCTCAGTTTCGTCGGTCGCGAAGCCCTCAATCAGCCGTTCTGTTTTGACATCGAACTGGTCAGCGCCCGCCCCTATCTGAAACTCGAAGAGTTGCTGCACAAGCGCGGCTGCCTGACCTTTGGCGCCACCGGCAAAGGCTTGATCCACGGCCTGGTCTATCGCATCGAGCAAGGCGACTCCGGCAAAAGCCTGACCCGTTACAGCATCAGTCTGGTCCCGCAACTCGCCTACTTGCGGCACAACCATGATCAACAGATCTTCCAGCATCTGACCGTACCGAAGATCATCGCCCAGGTGCTGGAGGCGCGCGGCATTCTGGCCGACGCCTACAGCTTCCAGCTCGGCGCGATCTACCCGGAACGCGTGTACTGCGTGCAATACGATGAGTCCGACCTGCATTTCATTCAGCGTCTGTGTGAAGAAGAAGGCATCCACTTCCACTTCCAGCACAGTGCCAACGGTCACACACTGGTATTCGGCGACGACCAGACCGTATTCCGCAAACTTCCCGCCGTGGCCTACCAGCAAGACTCCGGCATGGCCGCCGAAAAACCAGTGATCAAACGTTTCAACCTGCGCCTGGAAACCCGCACCTCCCGCGTCAGCCGTCGCGACTATGACTTTGAAAAGCCACGGATCCTGCCCGAGGGCGCCGCTAAAAGCACGTTCGCCCCGGACCTGGAAGACTACGACTACCCCGGCCGCTTCACCGACCGCGCCCGTGGCAAACAACTGGCCACTCGCGCCCTCGAACGCCATCGCAGCGACTACAAACTGGCGGAAGGCAAAAGCGACGACCCCACGCTGGTCAGCGGCCACTTCATGGCCCTGAGCGAACACCCGCGCAGCGAATGGAACGACCTCTGGCTGTTGCTGGAAGTGGTCCATGAAGGCAAGCAACCGCAAGTGCTCGGCGCGAACGTCACCAGCGACGTGACCCAGAACAAAGACGATTTCCACCAAGGCTATCGCAACCGCTTTCTCGCGACCCCGTGGGACGCGCACTACCGCCCTGCCCTCGAACACCCGAAACCGCAAGTGCTTGGCAGCCAGACCGCCATCGTCACCGGCCCGCCGGGTGAAGAAATCCACTGCGACGAATACGGCCGCGTCAAAGTGCAATTCCACTGGGACCGCGATGGCCAAAGCAACGACGCCACCAGTTGCTGGCTGCGCGTCGTCACCGGTTGGGCCGGCAGCGCCTACGGCGGCATCGCCATCCCGCGCGTCGGCATGGAAGTGCTCGTCACCTTCCTCGAAGGCGACCCCGACCAACCACTGATTACCGGCTGCCTGTACCACAAGGAAAACGTCGTCCCCTACGACCTGCCGGCCAACAAAACCCGCAGCACCTTCAAAACCCTCAGCTCACCGGGCGGCCAGGGCTACAACGAATTCCGCATCGAAGACAAGAAAGGCGCAGAACAGATCTACTTGCACGCCCAGCGCGACTGGGACGAGAACATCGAGCACGACCAGAAAATCCGCATCGGCAACGAGCGGCACGACACGGTCGAGGCCAATGTTTACAGCGAATTCAAAGTCGAAGAACACCGCATCACCCATCTGGATCGCAAGACGGAAGCGCGGGCGGATGATCACCTGACCGTGGCGGTGACCCAACATGTGAAGGTGGGGACCGCGCAGTTTGTCGAGGCTGGACAAGAGATCCACTACAACGCTGGCGAAAAGGTCGTGATCGAAGCAGGCATGGAGCTTACCGCCAAGGCTGGCGGCAGTTTCGTGAAGGTGGATGCCGGGGGTGTGACGATTAGTGGTGCGCAGGTCAAGGTCAACTCCGGCGGTGGACCGGGCTCTGGTACTCCAGCGGCGCCATTGTTGCCCGGCCCGATGAAGGCGGCAGACGCCGATGTAGCCGGCAAAGCGCCGCTCCCGAGCCGCCTCAACGAGTCAGGCATCACGCCGCTGTGCGGCAAACAAAGCAACGGCGCCTGCAGCCGTAAGGATTGCACATGCATGTAAGCGCGTTGAACGCCCTGCTCGCCGAGCCTCGTTACGAATTCGACGAGCTGCCCAGAGACCAATCGAGCCAGGTCCTGTGTTTCATCATCGACCGCGCTCACCAACCCGAAGCGATGAGCCGCCTCTACCGCATCGGCGAACCGATGAACGCCCAAGGCTTGTTCATCGGCACCGATTTCGCCGAACTCTCAGCCGATGGCCCACTGTGGCTGGAGGCACCGTGGGGTAGCCAATTGGCAGCTGAAGCTGCGCGATTGTGTGAGGAGAACTACTCCGGAATTGCGCTGGTAACAGAAGACGCGACCGCGGCACTGGCGCACGCACGCTGGTTATTGCGCGCGAACGACGGGTCTGGCGGGCAGAGTCTGTTGAGTTTTCACAAGCCGAGTTTATGGGCTGCGTTGGTGTATACGGCGGGAGAGGCTTCGCAGCAACTTTTTGGTCCTTGGCGGGGGGTGTTCTCGCCTGGGCCGGTTCACTTTGGCGAAGAGCGTGGAGGGTGGTTGTCCTGGACGTCCGGGCCGGAATGGAAGTGGCGCGGGGATGGACCGACTTTCAATCTTCCTGAAAAAGCAGCAACGGTCCAGAAGCGTCTGGGATGGTTGTATTGGATCGATGAGCAATATGCAGCGTTCGGTAAGCCTGCTGACGATCAAATCAATCTGATGGCGGAGAATCTGGACGTCTTATTGAAAAATAACATTTATGAAGGTGACCACTTGCTGACGCTGGCCACCGTCGTCAATGGGCCGCTACTGGAAACAAGGCCGGAGGCAATGGCCATTCTGCAATCCACGGAAGAGTCGTTCATCAAGGTTGAACAGCTGATGCAAACCGCATCAGCCGATCCCCGATGAACCCGACGCACCAACAGAACGGAAGCACCATGGAAAATACCAACGACTCAGTCAAAGCCGCGCCAACTGCAACAGCCGTCTCCCCAACTGCGCCCAATGCGGAAAGCGCAGCGGCAGTCGGCCCGGCGCCTATTGACCTCGGACCTAAGAAAGACTTCACGGAATCATG
>JALYPE010000195.1 GCA_030856525.1 Pseudomonadota bacterium
TTAAGCCGGAACAGCCTTGGCTTTAGGTTCGCGATCCCAGACCCGGTGCTGTGCAATCGCAGCGAAGAACGGCTTGATCAGGCTCGCATCCGTGCCCACGACCAGTCCCGCATCGACTTCCAGTTTCAGCACATCCAGCAACTGCTTGGCCTCGCCATGCAGGGCAATCGCTTTCAGGTGCTTGTACGCCTCGAGCACGTAGTGCAACGCCACGCCGTCACCGCTCAACGCCTTGATCGACGCCGCGCCGCCCGGAACGAATACCGCATCGAACGCAATGGACGGCATGCCCTCCATCGACGCGTCCACAGGCAATGTCTTGCCATCGGCGGTAGTCACCGGCGCAGAGGTAGGGCCCAGCAATTTGGCATGCGCGCCTTCAGCTTTCAGCGCAGCTTTCATTGCGTCGATTGCCGCACCATCGACGCCGTTAGCCGCCAGAATCGCAACTTTACGCGTCTTGATGTCGCCCGGCAGCAGGTTGGCCTGGCTCAGCGCCGGCGACCGGTCCAGAGAGGTTTTCGGCACATCGACGGTGCCTGCTTTTGGTGCTGGCAGGCCAAGGTTCTTAGCAACGCGAGCGGCCAGTTCCAGGTCAATGTTGGCGAGAATCTCGTTCACTTCACGGGCACGGATGTACTCACGCTCGACTTTGCCCAGTTCAAAGCTGTAAGCCGCGATGATGTGCTCCTGCTCGTGCTTGCTCATGCTGTGGAAGAACAGCCGTGCTTGCGAGAAGTGATCACTGAACGATTCGCTGCGTTGACGGATCTTGTTCGCGTCGATGCGCTCCGGGTACGACTCGAAACCGCCATCCTGTGCAGCAGGTGGTGTTTCTTTGGGCCAGCCGCCGTCGATGGAGTTTGGCTCGTAGGAAGCGCGTCCCTTGTCGATCGTGGTGCGATGCAACGCATCTCGCTGACCGTTGTGGAACGGTGCGACTGGACGGTTGATCGGGATTTCATGGAAGTTCGGCCCACCGAGTCGGCTGATCTGCGTGTCGGTGTAGGAAAACAGCCGACCCTGCAGCAGCGGATCGTTGGAGAAATCGATGCCCGGCACGATGTGACCAGGGCAGAACGCGACCTGCTCGACCTCGGCAAAGAAGTTGTCCGGGTTACGGTTGAGCACCATTTTGCCCAGTGGCGTGATCGGGACGATTTCCTCGGGAATGATTTTGGTGGGGTCGAGGATGTCGAAATCGAAGGAATGTTCGTTTTCCTCCTCGACGATCTGCACGCCCAGCTCCCATTCCGGGTAGTCACCCATCTCGATCGCTTCCCACAGGTCGCGACGGTGGTAATCGGTGTCTTTACCCGCCAGTTTCTGGGCTTCATCCCAGACCAGCGAGCAAGTACCGGCAGACGGGCGCCAGTGGAATTTGACGAAGCGCGATTTGCCCTCGGCATTAATCAGACGGAACGTGTGCACGCCGAAGCCCTGCATGCTGCGCAGGCTTTTCGGGATCGCCCGGTCGGACATCGCCCAGATAACCATGTGCGCCGATTCCGGCACCAGCGACACAAAGTCCCAGAACGTGTCGTGAGCCGAGCCACCGGTTGGGATTTCGTTGTGCGGTTCAGGTTTTACCGCGTGCACGAAGTCAGGGAACTTGATCGCGTCCTGAATAAAGAAAACCGGCATGTTGTTGCCGACCAGATCGAAGTTGCCTTCGTCGGTGAAAAATTTCACGGCAAAACCGCGTACGTCGCGCACGGTATCACCTGAGCCACGTGGGCCCTGCACCGTGGAAAAACGTACGAAAACCGGGGTCTTTTTCGCCGGGTCTTGCAGGAAACCAGCCTTGGTCAGCACGGAATGATTGTCGTAGCTCTGAAAGTAGCCATGAGCACCGGTACCGCGAGCATGCACGATGCGCTCTGGAATGCGTTCATGGTCAAAGTGCGTGATTTTTTCACGCATGATGAAGTCTTCCAGCAGCGATGGGCCGCGGGCACCGACTTTCAAGGTGTTCTGGTTATCCGCAATCTTTACGCCCTGGTTAGTGCGCAGGGCCTGATCGGTGGCATCGGAGCGAAACTGCTCAAGGCTTTCCAGCTTGGCATTGGTGTTGCTGCGGTCCAGGGTGTCGGTCCCGGCCAGCGCGCTTGTTGGGGCGGCAGGTTTTTTCGTACTCATCAGTCGTAAACTCCTCGTTGCGATTCCGGTCGTAGCCAGGATGCTGGTCCATTCCCCGGTCACGGCACCGGGGGCGATGTGAGTTGCTTTATTAATGACTGATGACCTTTTGCGCCGTTCCTTTTTTCTTACCTTTGATCGCGTTATTGCCAAATGGCAGGTTCAATGCGAAATAAATGCTAAGAACCTCTATACGGACAGGCTAAAATGCGCGCCCGGCTAACCGCTGATCCTTTTTCAACGCGCCTCACAAGGTTCGCTACGTGATCGAGTTTCAAAATGTCCACAAAACCTACCGCGTCGCCGGTAGGGATATTCCCGCCCTGCATCCGACCAGTCTGTCGATTGAGAACGGGCAGGTCTTCGGCCTGATCGGTCATTCCGGTGCGGGAAAAAGTACCCTGCTGCGTCTGATCAATCGCCTGGAAAACTCCAGCGGCGGCAAAATCTTCGTCGACGGCGAAGAAGTTACCGCGCTCGATGCCAACAGCCTGCGGCGTTTCCGTCAGCAGGTCGGGATGATTTTTCAGCATTTCAATCTGCTGGCCTCCAAGACCGTGGCTGACAACGTCGCATTGCCGTTGACTCTGGCCGGCGAGCTGTCGCGTAGCGAGATCGACCTGCGCGTCGCAGAGCTGCTGGCACGAGTCGGCCTGTCTGATCACGCGAAAAAATACCCCGCGCAGTTATCTGGCGGTCAGAAGCAGCGTGTCGGCATCGCCCGAGCCTTGGCGACCAAGCCGAAAATTCTGTTGTGCGATGAAGCCACCAGCGCGCTGGACCCGCAGACCACTGCGTCGGTCCTGCAACTGCTGGCCGAGATCAATCGCGAGTTGAAGCTGACCATCGTGCTGATCACCCATGAGATGGACGTGATCCGTCGCGTGTGCGATCAGGTAGCGGTCATGGACGCTGGCGTGATCGTCGAGCAAGGGTCGGTCGCTGAAGTGTTTCTGCACCCGAAACACCCGACGACCAAGCGGTTCGTGCAGGAAAGCGAGCAGATCGATGAAAGCGAACAGCGTGATGACTTCGCCCACGTGCCGGGTCGCATCGTGCGTCTGACGTTCCAGGGCGAAGCGACCTACGCGCCGTTGCTCGGCACCGTCGCTCGCGAAACGGGTGTGGATTACAGCATCCTCGCCGGTCGCATCGACCGCATCAAAGACGTGCCTTACGGCCAATTGACCCTGGCCGTCACCGGCGGCGATATGGAGGCGGCATTTGCCCGCTTCACCGCAGCCGACGTCCACATGGAGGTGCTGCGCTGATGGAAGCCCTGACCACATTCTTCGCCAACATCGACTGGTTCGAAATCTGGCTGGCCACCGGCGACACGCTGCTGATGTTGTTCGGTTCGCTGCTGTTCACCGTGCTGCTGGGACTACCGCTGGGCGTGCTGTTGTTCCTGTGCAGCCCGCGCCAGTTGCTCGAAGCCAAAGGCATTTACGCGATGCTGTCGCTGGCGGTGAACATTTTGCGTTCGCTGCCCTTCATCATTTTGCTGATCGTGATGATTCCGTTCACGGTGCTTATTACCGGCACGTCCCTGGGCGTTGCCGGCGCCATCCCGCCACTGGTGGTAGGCGCTACGCCGTTCTTTGCGCGCCTGGTGGAAACCGCCCTGCGCGAAGTCGATCGCGGCATCATCGAGGCGACCCAGGCCATGGGCGCTACCACGCGGCAGATCATCACCAATGCGCTGCTGCCGGAAGCGCGCCCCGGCATCTTCGCAGCGATTACGGTGACAGCGATTACACTGGTTTCCTACACGGCCATGGCCGGTGTGGTCGGCGCGGGCGGCTTGGGTGACCTGGCGATCCGTTTCGGCTACCAGCGTTTTCAGACTGACGTGATGGTCGTTACCGTGGTGTTGTTGCTGGTGCTGGTTCAAGTGCTGCAAACCGTGGGTGACAAGCTGGTCGTCCACTTTTCACGTAAGTAAGCTTTTTTAATGAAATGCATGAGCCGGCCATTCGCTGGCAGGTGCCAAACGGGCACCCACATGGAGTTAGCTGAATGAAAAAATTACTCGTCGCATTCGCTGCCGTTGCAGCTTTTTCCGTCCACGCCGACACCCTGACTGTAGCGGCCACCCCGGTCCCGCACGCGGAAATCCTCGAATTCATCAAACCGGCTCTGGCTAAAGAAGGCGTAGACCTGAAGGTTAAAGTCTTCACCGATTACATTCAGCCAAACGTGCAAGTGGCCGAAAAACGCCTCGACGCCAACTTCTTCCAGCACCAGCCGTACCTCGATGAGTTCAACAAGGCCAAGGGCACAAACCTGGTGTCGGTTGCCGGCGTGCACCTTGAGCCGTTGGGCGCTTACTCGAGCAAGTACAAGGCGCTGACCGAATTGCCTGGCGGCGCCAACGTGGTGATCCCGAACGATGCCACCAACGGCGGCCGTGCCCTGTTGTTGCTGGCGCGGGCTGGGTTGATCAAGCTGAAAAACTCGAACGATATCCTGTCGACCTTGAAGGACATCACCGAGAACTCCAAGGACCTGAAATTCCGTGAACTGGAAGCCGCGACCATTCCGCGCGTGCTCACCCAGGTCGACCTGGCCCTGATCAACACCAACTACGCGCTGGAAGCCAAGCTTGATCCGGCCAAGGATGCACTGGTCATCGAAGGCAGCGATTCGCCGTACGTGAACATTCTGGTGGCGCGTCCGGAAGACAAGGACAGCCCTGCAATGCAGAAGCTGACCGCCGCGCTGCACAGTCCGGAAGTCAAAGCGTTCATTATCGAGAAGTACAAAGGCGCGGTCGTGCCGGCGTTCTGATCGTCTGAAGCAAAAAAATGGGGCGCATTCAAATGCGCCCCTTTTTTGTGCTCGAAACGCCGACCTTGTAGGAGCGAGCTCGCGAAAAACATAGATATCCACTGAGAATCTGACTCTACGCGTTATCGTTCACGACCTTCGCGAGCAAGCTCGCTCCTACAACGGGTCGCGTCGTTTATTCCCGCTTCTTGTAGGAGCGAGCTCGCTCGCGAAAAACATAAGGTCGCCACTGAGAATCTGACGTTACGCGCTATCGTTACCGACCTTCGCGAGCAAGCTCGCTCCTACAACGGGTCGCGTCGTTTATTCACGCTTCTTGTAGGAGCGAGCTCGCTCGCGAAAAACACAAGGTCGCCACTGAGAATCTAACGTTACGCGCTATCGTTATCGACCTTCGCGAGCAAGCTCGCTCCTACAACGGATCGCGTCGTTTATTCGCGCTTCAGCATCACCGGCAACTGCGCCACCAGTTTCACGTTATTCAATGGCGCGCGAATAAACCCGCGCTGGGTGCCGTCCGGGCCGATCACTGCCAGGTTGCCGCTGTGATCTACCGTGTAATTGGGCTTGCTGGTGTCCGCCGGGATAAACGGGATGCTCACTGCGTTGGCGAATTTTTGCAGGTCTTCGATCGAGGTCGGGGTCAGGCCAATGAACTGCGGATCGAAGTAGCCCAGGTACTGTTTGAGTTGCTTGGGCGTATCGCGATTCGGGTCGACACTGACCAGGACGATCTGCAACTTGTCCCTGACGTCCGTCGGCAATTCGCTCTTGATCTGGCGCAGCTGAGCGAGGGTAGTCGGGCAGATGTCAGGGCAGAAGGTGTAACCGAAGAACAGCAGACTCCACTTGTCTTTCAACTCGTTGACCAGCACCGGTTTGCCGTCCTGATCGGTCATCTTCACATCGGGCAGATTGCGGCTTTGCGGCAACAGGATTATCCCGGCGTCGATCAGCGCCGTCGGATCGCCCTGGCCTTTACCGGACAGCACTTTGTTGATGGTCAGGCCGAGGATCAGTGCGACCAGGGCGACGAGAATGAAGACGGTTTTCTGGGTTCGAGTCATAGGTTCAACAGTAAGTAGTGATCTACGAGCAGCGCGATAAACAGCAGGAACAAGTAGTAAATAGAGTACTTGAAGGTGTTGATCGCCGCGTGCGGCCGAGTGCCACGGTACAGCACGATGGCCCATTGCAGAAACCGCGCGCCGAGTGCCAGAGCGCAGATCAGGTAGAGCATGCCGCTCATGTGGATCACAAACGGCAGCAGGCTCACCGCCAGCAGCACGAAGGTGTAGAGCAGAATGTGCACTTTGGTGTAGTGCTCGCCATGGGTAACGGGCAGCATGGGAATGTCGGCCTTGGCATATTCCTCTTTGCGATGGATGGCCAGCGCCCAGATGTGCGGCGGGGTCCAGGCGAAAATGATCAGCACCAGCAACAGCGGTTCGGCGCTGATGTGACCGGTGGCGGCGGTCCAGCCGAGCAGCGGCGGGGCGGCACCGGCGAGTCCGCCGATGACAATATTCTGTGGCGTCGCACGCTTGAGGAAACCGGTGTACACCACCGCATAACCGAGCAGTGAGGCAAGGGTCAGCCAGGCCGTCAGTGGATTGGTGAAAGTCAGCAGCAAGGCTTGCCCCAGCAGCGCCAATACCAGGGCGAAGGTCAGCGCGGCGGCGGGCGACACCCGGCCTTCAGCCAAGGGACGTTTATGCGTGCGCGCCATCACCGCATCGATGCGCCGGTCGACCACATGATTGACCGCTGCCGCACCGCCAGCGCACAGCGCGATGCCCAGATTGCCGAACACCAACACCGTCCAGGGCACCCCGGCGCGGGTCGCCAGAAACATGCCGACCAGCGAGGTGATCAGCATCAGCACCACGACTTTCGGCTTGGTCAGCTCCAGGTAATCACGCCAGATCGCCTGGGTGTGACGTTGGCCAATCAGAGTCGCCATGGCATTTCTCCTTTTATTGTTATGGGCCCGTGCGAGTGTTTACGCGGGCTGAATCGCCACCGGGCGAAGCGCTGTTGCTTGACCCGAACCAGGCTGGTTCGCGCGTGATAATTGACCAGCACCATCGTCAGCAACAGCGCGGCGCCACCGGCGTTATGCGCGACCGCCACCGGCAGCGGCAGATGAAACAGCACGTTGCTGATGCCGAGCATGATTTGCGCAGTGAGGGCAATCAGCACCAGTTTGGCCAGACGGCTCATGCCGACCACTTTCAGCTGCCACGCCAGCCCCAGCAGCACCAGTGTCACCAGCAGCGCGCCGATACGGTGAGTCACGTGAATCGCCGTGCGCGCATCGCTGTCCAGTTGCCCGCCGAGGTAGTTCGGACCGATGTGTTGCGTCAGGTGAAAACCGTTGGCGAAGTCAGCCGGTGGCAGCCATTCGCCGTGGCAGGTCGGAAAATCGATGCAGGCCACCGCCGCGTAGTTGGAACTGACCCAGCCGCCGAGGGCAATCTGCCCGATCACCAGCAGCAGGCCGGCGGTGGCCCAGTGCTGCAAGCGCCTGGGCACGGTAAGCGCCGGTAGCACCGCAGACAGGCGCAAGGTCAGCAGAAACAGCAGGCTCAAGGTCGCGAAACCGCCAAGCAAATGCCCGGTGACCACTTGCGGCCACAGCTTGAGCGTCACCGTCCACATACCAAACGCCGCTTGGGCGATCACCACCGCGAGCAAAAACAACGGCAACTTCACCGGTTGGCCGGGATCACGTCGATGCATCCAGGCGCGCCCGGCCAGCACCGCAATCAGCAGGCCGAGAGTGCCGGCGAAATAACGATGAATCATCTCGTTCCAGCCCTTGTGAGCCTCGACCGGAGCGTCCGGGAAATGCAATTCGGCATGGGCCAGTTGGGCTTCGCTTTTCGGTACGCTGATAAAGCCGTAACACCCCGGCCAGTCCGGACAGCCAAGGCCGGCGTGGGTCAGGCGGGTATACGCGCCGAGCAACACCACAATCAGTGCCAGCAGCGTGGCAAACAGCGCGAGGCGAAATCCAGGTTTGGCCATGACGATGCCCTTATCCGATGTTCGACAGTTTCAACAGGTGGCGCAGATCGTTGAGCAGGTCCTTGCCTTTGACCGTCGGGTCGTAACGCAGGACCAGATTGCCGTGAGGGTCGACGATCCAGAGCTGCGGCACCGCCTGCTCGCCCGTGGCCTTGCTGAACGTGGTGAGGTCCAGTGGGTAACGCTGCAGCTGCGGATACTCGCGGGTCAGCTTGGCGTCGTAATCCGTGCTGAGCGGTTGCGCCGCCGCCAAGGCGTGGCTGGCGCGCCCGGCTTCACGGCCGAGGCCGATCTGGATTTGCCGGGCCATGTAAACCAGCTGCTGACAGTCCACCGAACAGCCTTTTGGTGCGGTGACCAGCAATTGCCAGCGCGCTTCCTGCGCTTGCACGCCGAGGTCGGCGCGGGTCTGGCCATTGCCGATCAGTTCACCGTGATAGCTGCGGCCCTCCGGCACCCAGAACTGCAACTTGTACATGCCGGTCGCGAGGATCATCGGGCCGACGACGCCGAGCAGAATCAGCAATAACTGCAAGCGCCCCTTGCGCCGGTTCAACGGCGTTTTCGCCTCAGACATGCTGGGTGGATTCATGGCCGCTCCCATGGTGTTTCTCCTTTTCGTTGTGCCAGCCGAGATAGAGATAGAGGCCGAGCAGGGCGATCGCCATGGCGAACCATTGCACGGCATAAGCGAGGTGTTTTTCCGGGCCCATGGCCACGACTGGCCAATCAGCCTGATACGTGGCGGCGCCGGGTTCAGCGCGTAATTCGTGGGCAAAACCATCACGATCGAGCGTGGCCCAGAGCCGGGCCGGCTCGATAGCGGTGACCAGCTGCGGCCAGGTGGCGCTGCTCGGGTCGGCGTGCAGCTGGAACGTAGCCCCGGGCGGCACGTAAACCCAGGCGTCGAGATTTACGGCGAGTTCAGGCGTGGTGAATTGCGGCGGTGTGCGCCGATCCGGCCAGGGCAGCCAGCCGCGATTGACCAGTATCCAAAGCCCGGTCGCCTGATCCTGAAACGGTTGCAGCAATTCCACACCGACCTTGCCGCCCCGCTGTCGGTTGTCCAGCAACAGACTGTGGGCAGCATCGAACTGGCCGTGCAAACGCACGCGGCGGAAGGCCGGATCTTCAAGGCCTGGCAGTGCATTGCTGGCCATGGGCTCAGCTACCCGGCGCTCGGCATAGGTGTGCAGCAACGCGGTTTTTTCCGCGCCCCGGGTCAGTTGCCAGCAGCCGAGCGCCACCATCACGGGCAGCAGGATCGCAACCACCAGGGTTGGCACGACGCCCGGCCGGAAGCGCTTCATGACGTCGCCAGAAAGTCGTTGGTCGCGATCGCTATACTCAAGTGCATCGCCTTTCCCCCGGGAGTCTCGCCATGCTCAAAACAGTCATCGGCCTGATGCTGTTCGCCACGGTTGTCAGCCTGTTCAGCGGCCTGTTTTTTCTGGTCAAGGACGACAGCAGCTCGAACCGCCTCGTCATTGCCTTGAGTGTTCGTGTGGCCCTGGCCGCCATTACCGTCGGCTTGATCGCCTGGGGATTCTTCAGCGGCCAGCTGGTGTCACACGCGCCTTGGTAATTGTAGGAGCCAGCGTGCTGGCGAAGGTGTATCAGTCGAAATCGATGCGCCTGACACACCTTCGCGCGCAAGCTCGCTCCTACAGCACGTAAACGAAGAAAAACAAGCCGATCCACACTACGTCCACGAAGTGCCAATACCAACTCGCCGCCTCGAAGCCAAACTGGTGCTCGTTGTCAAAGTGTCCGCGCAGAATGCGCATTAGCATCACGAACAGAATGATGGTGCCAATGGTCACGTGGGCGCCGTGGAAGCCGGTGAGCATGAAGAATGTCGCGCCGTAAATGCCGGAACCCAGGGTCAGGCCCAGCTCTTTATAGGCGTGGACATATTCTTCGACCTGAAAGCCGAGGAAAGCGCAGCCCAGCAAAACCGTAATGGCCAGCCAGAGTTTCAGTGCGCCTCGATGGCCTTTTTTCAAGGCATGGTGGGCGAAGGTAATGGTGACGCTGGAACTCACCAGCAACACCGTGTTGAGCAGCGGCAAGCCCCACGGGCTGATGACGTCCTTGGGCGCGGGGAACAGTTTCGGGTCCGGGTTGTTCAGCAGCGGCCAGGTGAACTCGAATGCCGGCCAGAGCATGTGCGCCACGCCTTTGGGCCCTTCACCCCCCAACGCCGGACCGGCCAGGACGCGCACATAAAACAGCGCGCCGAAGAAGGCGAAGAAGAACATCACCTCGGAGAAAATGAACCAGCCCATGCCCCAGCGGAACGAGCGGTCCATCTGCGGGCTGTAGAGGCCTTGGCGGCTTTCCTTGATCACCGTGCCGAACCAGCCGAACAACATGTACGCAACCAGCAGGCTACCGACGAAGAAAATCAGCGGACCGTTGGATTCCGGCCGCGCTGCTTTCAGGTCATTGAACCAGGTCGCCAGACCGAACACTGTGGTGAACAGGCCAATCGTGGCGATGATCGGCCATTTGCTCTGTGCCGGGACGTAATAATGCTCATGAGTTGCCATTTATTGTTCTCCTTATCGGGCACGCTCAGCCGCCAGTGTTGACTGCTACCGGAGGATGTCGGGCGGTGATATCGAACAGCGTGTAGGACAGCGTGAGGTGCTTCACTTCCTTGGGCATGTCGCGATCGACGATGAACCGTACGGGCATTTCGATCCGCTCACCGGGTTGCAATACTTGCTGGGTAAAGCAGAAACATTCGGTCTTGTGGAAATACGCGGCGGCGTTGCTCGGCGCAATGCTGGGCACAGCCTGGGCGCTCATCGGCTTGTCTGTCGGGTTGTGGGCGATGAAGACCATCTCGTTGACTGCACCGGGATTGGCGGTCAGCTCATCGCTCTTGGGGTAGAAATTCCAGGTCATGTCGGCGGAGTTGGTCGACAGAAACTGCACGCGCACCTGGCGAGAGGTGTCGACCGTCTGCTCGCCCTCATACTGCCCACCCGTCTTGCCGTTGATGCCGAACGCCTTGCACATCACGTCGTAGATCGGCACCAGAGCAAAACCGAAAATGAACATGGCCACCACCACCAGCAACAGCCGGGTGACCAGTTTCTTCAGCGAAATCGAGTCAGCCATAATTTAGACCCTCCACCGATGTTCCTGCTGGAACCGGTGATGTCTTGTGGCGAGGGGATTTATCCCCGTTGGGCGGCGAAGCGGCCCCAAAACTGATGCATGGGTTATGTCTGATACACCGTAGTCACAGGTTCTAAGGCTGCTTCGCCGCCCAACGGGGATAAATCCCCTCACCACATTGGCTTCGTCCTCTACCGTATTCATTTCACTTCCGGCGGCGTAGTGAAGGTGTGATACGGCGCCGGGGACGGCACGCTCCATTCCAGACCTTCCGCGCCATCCCACGGCTTGGCGGGTGCCGGCGCACCGCCGCGGATGGTCTTGATCACGATAAACAGGAAGAAGATCTGCGTGGCGCCGAACAGGAAGGCGCCGATCGACGAGACCATGTTGAAATCGGCAAATTGCAGGTTGTAGTCAGGGATCCGCCGCGGCATGCCGGCCAGGCCGACAAAGTGCATCGGGAAGAACGCCATGTTCATGCCAACGAAAGACAGCCAGAAATGCAACTTGCCGAGCGTTTCGTCATACATGTGGCCGGTCCATTTCGGCAGCCAGTAATAGGCCGACGCGAAAATTCCGAAAATAGCGCCGGGCACCAGTACGTAGTGGAAGTGCGCCACCACAAAATAGGTGTCCTGATACTGGAAATCCGCCGGGGCGATGGCCAGCATCAGGCCGGAGAAACCGCCGATGGAGAACAGAATCACGAACGCCACCGCGAACAGCATCGGTGTCTCGAAGGTCAGCGAGCCTTGCCACATGGTGCTGGCCCAGTTGAACACTTTGACCCCGGTGGGCACCGCAATCAGCATGGTCGCGTACATGAAGAACAATTCGCCCACCAAGGGAATGCCGACCACGAACATGTGGTGCGCCCAGACGATGAACGAAAGGAACGCAATGGCCGCTGTGGCATAGACCATTGAGGTGTAGCCGAACAACGGCTTGCGCGAAAATGCCGGAATGATCGAGCTCACCGCCCCGAAGGCCGGCAGGATCATGATGTACACCTCGGGGTGGCCGAAGAACCAGAACACATGCTGGAACAGCACCGGATCACCGCCACCTGCGGCACTGAAGAAACTGGTGCCGAAGTGGATGTCCATCAGCATCATCGTCACGCACCCGGCCAGCACCGGCATCACTGCAATCAGCAGGAACGCGGTGATCAGCCAGGTCCAAACGAACAGCGGCATTTTCATCAACGTCATGCCGGGGGCGCGCAGGTTGAGAATGGTCGCGACCACGTTGATCGCGCCCATGATCGAACTGATCCCCATGAGGTGGATGGCGAAGATGAAGAACGTCACGCTTTCCGGGGCGTACGTCGTTGATAGCGGCGCGTAGAACGTCCAGCCGAAGTTCGGCCCGCCACCGGCGGTGAACAAGGTCGAGATCAGCATCCCGAATGCCGCTGGCAACAGCCAGAAACTGAAGTTGTTCATGCGCGGCAGGGCCATGTCCGGCGCGCCGATCATCAACGGGATCATCCAGTTGGCCAGGCCGACAAACGCCGGCATCACCGCACCGAACACCATGATCAGGCCATGCATGGTGGTCATCTGGTTGAAGAATTCCGGCTGGACGATTTGCAGTCCGGGCTGGAACAGTTCGGCACGGATCACCATGGCAAACGAGCCGCCGAGCAGGAACATGGTGAACGCGAACCACAAATACAGCGTGCCGATGTCCTTGTGGTTGGTGGTCAGGACCCAGCGCATCAGGCCTTTGGCTGGGCCGTGGGCGTGGTCGGCATGACCGTGGTCATCAATGACGGCGCTCATGGCTTGTCTCCTGTGAACAGATGGGCCGGGCAGGTCGGGGCGCAGTGCCCCGGCCGGTTCCTGAAGTGCGCAATAGACCGGGTCATTTGCTTTCCGCCTGTTTCAGTTCCAGCACTTCTTTCGGCGTGAGCATGTCACCCTTGTTGTTGCCCCACGCGTTGCGTTCGTAGGTCACGACTGCGGCGATATCGACTTCCGAGAGTTGCTTGCCGAAGGCCGCCATCGACGTGCCTGGCTTGCCGTGGAAGACAATATCCAGGTGATCCTTGATCGGGCCGGTGGCAATTTTCGAGCCTTTGAGCGCCGGGAACATTGGCGGCAGGCCTTGGCCTTCAGCCTGGTGACAGGCCACGCAGGTGGTGTGATAGACCTTGTCGCCGCGCTCCACGAGTTCTTCGAGGGTCCATTCCTTGCTGGTCAGCTCTTTGAGTTGCGCGGCTTCTACCTTGCGCTCGCCAAGCCATTTTTCGTAATCGGCCTGTTCCTTGACCTCGACCACGATCGGCATGAAGCCATGATCCTTGCCGCACAGCTCGGCACATTGGCCGCGGTAGATGCCGGGTTTGTCGACACGGGTCCAGGCTTCATTGACGAACCCGGGAATGGCATCGCGTTTGACCGCGAAGGCCGGGACCCACCATGAGTGGATCACGTCGGCGGAGGTCACCAGGAAGCGCACCTTGGCGCCGATCGGCAGCACCAGCGGCTTATCGACCTCGAGCAAATAGTGCTCGCCCTTGGCTTCCTTGTTGTGGATCTGGTCGGCGGGGGTGGTCAGGTTGCTGAAAAACTCGACGTCCTGACCCAGGTATTTGTAATGCCACTTCCATTGATAGCCTGTGACCTGGATATCGATATCCGGCTCGCTGCTGTCATACATCTGGATCAGGGTCGCTGTCGCAGGCACCGCCATGACCACCAGAATCAACAGGGGCACGATGGTCCAGAGCACTTCTACGGTCGTGTTTTCATGAAATTTAGCGGCCACCTGCCCGGTCGAGCGACGGTGGAGAATCATCGACCAGAACATGGCGCCGAAGACGATGATGCCGATCACCACACAGATCCAGAAAATGATCATGTGCAGGTCAAACACAGCGTGACTGATTTCAGTCGCTCCCGGCGCCATATTCACAGTCCATGCGGCGTGCGCAGGGCTGAAAATCGACCACAACAGGAGGCCCATCCAGACATGTGGATGTCGCATCATTGCGGGTTCCCCTTATCGTTCTTGTTATCCCGCCGGCTTTCACCTGCGGCAAGGGAGCGGCTGTCTCAGACTACGAACTTGAATCGCCGGGCCTTGCTGCGTGTGCAGTCGGGCGTCATCAGCTAACTCCATTCCAACCCGAGTATAGACAGCGACCGGCACCTCGCAATGTGCCCACGTAAATGATCTGAAACGCCTTAGGCTTGCGCTCAAGGTCACGAATGGAGAAGGATGCAGACGAGTGGTGGTAAATGGATATAACGGAGATGTCTCAAGGATGAAACAATTATGACAAATGCGTCTTAGCATTCTTCGTAAGCAAGCTAAGTTATGTTTTTCCTATTTCATTGCCTTTGTTTCCTGGAGTTTTCATGAACACCGCCGCATTGCGCGAGCAGATCCAAAAAGCCCACCAACATGAAGCCGAGACCGGCCTCCTGACCCGTCAGCTGGAAAGCAAACTGCCTCATCTACACCCCTCGATCCAATTACCGGAAGCCGATGCCAATGGCGTGCTGACGCGTTTTGTCGCCGCTTACATCGATGAAGTGCCTGATCTGCTGGATGCAGCCAATGAAGTGGCAAAGGAAGCGGGAATCGAATCGCAGATCAAGCCGGTACTGAAAATCGCCGAGCAGTATTTCCTTCAGCCACCAACGATCATGGCCGGGCACGTCGGGCTGGACAGCCTGCTGGATGAGGCGTACCTGGCGCATCGGTTTGTCGAAGAGGTCAACGATCTGTACATCAAACATTTCGGCCAGCCATTGATCCCGTTGGACATGACGGTGGCCAACCTGATCGCTCACCAGTTGATCGGTGAAGAATTCGCCAACCAGCTCGATGAGGCGGTGCATCACGCAGTCGACCAAATGCTCGACGACGACAGCTTTGCGCTGGAGTCGGTGGAAGCCTACCGCGAAAAACTCAGCAGCCCCGACACTGGAACCGCCTGGAAACGCTGGCCGTGCATGTCACGTCGACTGGGGTTGAGTCTGGAGCTGGATCAGCCGGCAGCTTGATCTGTAATGCTTGAAAGATCGCAGCCTCCGGCAGCTCCTACAGAATGAACAGATGTTCCATGTGGGAGCTGCCGAAGGCTGCGATCTTTTGCTTTTAGATTCCCGCAGATCCTACGCCGGTGGTGGTGCGCAAACGCCCCTCCAGCCTGCGCTTCAGCCCGCGCGCCTCAATCAATAGCGTCGAACCCTTCGCCGCATTGGCCCGTCCCCAGTCCTCCAGCAATTCCAGGCACGAATGGTCGATGTAGCTCAGGTTATTGAGCGGCACATGTACGGTCGCGCCTGCAGGAATCGTCCCCAATACTTGCGTCAACGCCGGCACTTTCAGAAAGGTTGCAGCCCCCATCAGGCGCAGCTCCATCTCGCCTTCCTGGGGCAAATCGATCAGGCTGATCTTCAATCGCGACGCTTTCCACGCGAGTTTGGCCAGGGTCAGACCAAAGCCGATCAACACGCCGGTCAGCAGGTCGGTGAAGATGATTGCCAGCGCTGTCGCGGCATAGGTGAACATTGGCATCCGCCCATAACGACCCAGGCCTCGGAAGACTTTCAGATCGACCAGTTTGAACCCGGTGTACACCAGAACACCCGCGAGGCTCGCCACCGGGATGCTTTGCAGCACGCTCGACAGCAGTAACACGAAGGCCAGCAGCCAGAGGCCGTGGAAGATCGTCGACATGCGCGTGGTGGCGCCGGCCTGGACGTTGGCCGAGCTGCGCACAATTACACCGGTCATCGGCAGTGCGCCGAGCAGCCCGCAGAGCATGTTGCCGACACCTTGCGCGGATAATTCCCGATCAAAGTCGGAGCGCGGGCCGTTGTGCATGCGGTCTACGGCGGCCGCCGACAACAAGGTTTCGGCGCTGGCGATAAACGCCACGGCGAACGCAGCGATCAGCAGGGTAGGGTCAGCGAGGTTGAGCAGGTCCGCAGGCTTCAGCCAATCGATGGCTTCTGCCAGATTCGCCGGCACTTCCACACGCTTGACCTGCAATGCCAGTACCAGGCTGGCGACCGTCGCCAGTCCGACGCCGAGCAAAGCTCCGGGCACAAAGCGTAACGAGTGTGGGCGCAGTTTTTCCCAGAGGTACATCACGGCGATGGTCGACAAACCGAGCAGACCGGCCTGCCAGCCAAATGACGGTAATGCCTGGGCCACGGCTGCCGGGAACGCCGTCAGGTTATCCAGCCCCGATGGCTTGGGCACCGCGTCGAGCATCACGTGCACTTGCGACAGCACGATCAGCACGCCAATCCCGGCGAGCATGCCGTAAACCACCGCAGGTGCCGTCACGCGAAACCAGCAGCCCAGTTTCAGGCGCCCGGCGACCAGTTGCAGGAAACCCGCCAGCAGCAGAATCGGCCCGAGCATGTCGATGCCATGCTGGCGCACCAGTTCGAAGACCAGCACCGCCAGGCCCGCCGCAGGCCCACTGACCTGCAGCGGCGACCCGGCGATCCAGCCCACCACCAGACCACCGATGATGCCGGTGATCAGGCCTTTGGCCGGCGGAAGCCCCGAGGCAATGGCGATGCCCATGCACAAGGGCAGGGCGACCAGGAAGACAACCACTGAAGCCAGCAGCTCCCTTGGCAGGACAGCTTTGAGTTGCGCAGCACGCATGATGATTCTCCCGAAGTTTTCTTCAGGCATGGCAAAGCCGTGCTGCTCGATCGGCAGCCACGGCTCTACCACACTGGGTATTTAGGAGGATTTAGAAGCGCGCTTTGGGCGTCGCCACCGGAATCGGGTGGCTGCCATCGAGCGGCAGGAAACAACCCTGGTCCGCGTCGTAAGCTTTGATTTCACTGGTTTCAATGCTGTAGACCCAACCATGGATGAACAGCTGACCGTTGGCCATGCGCGAGGCTACCGACGGATGCGTACGCAGATGTTGCAGCTGAGCGATCACATTCTCCTCAGTGAGGATCTTCATGCTTTCGCTTTCGTTCGCGCAGTTACAGTTTTCCGAGACCATGGTTTTGGCCACTTCGGCGTGGCGCAGCCAGGCTTTGACCGTCGGCATTTTTTCCAGGCTTTGCGGGTTGAGCACCGCACGCATGGCGCCGCAGTCGGAATGTCCGCAAATGATGATGTGCTGCACGCCGAGCGCGAGTACCGCGTACTCGATCGCGGTGGACACGCCACCGTTCATCTGTCCGTAAGGCGGCACGACGTTGCCAACGTTGCGGGTGACAAACAGGTCGCCAGGGGCACTCTGGGTGATCAGTTCAGGCACGATGCGCGAGTCAGCGCAGGCAATGAACATCGCTCGCGGGCTCTGGGCCGTGGCGAGCTTCTTGAAAAGCTCTTCCTGCTGCGGGAAGACTTCGTGATGAAAATGCAAAAAGCCGTCAACGATATGCTTCAGCGCTGCATCGGCGGTCTCCGCCTCTGGTTGGGCTGAAGCCGACGCAGCCAGCGGCTGTTTATCCTTGTCACTCATGAATTCATCCTCTTGATCGGAATCAGGGAAGGGTCCCGTATTGTCCGTTTGGAAGCCAGTGGCTGTTTAAAAAACGAGCGGGTCATAACCGTCGACCCGTCAGTCACTCGATGAACACGGTAGCTTTCGAAACTTAACTCAAACTGAATAAACCGCTCTAGGACGTGTGTTCCAGGTCACAAAAAACGTGACTGGCGTAGTGTCCAGGCGATATTACACCTGCTCAACGACAGAGCAATTATCCTTAAATCAGTGACATCTGGCGACCCGGCGGACAGAAGGAATCGCAGTCCAGATTGTAGCCGTCCCGCCGATTGATCCCCAGCCGCTTGATGGCTTTGGCGAAACGTTGCGCCAACAGATCGGCAAATGGACCCTCACCGCGCATGCGAGTGCCAAATCGGCTGTCATAGAGCTCGCCGCCGCGGCTTTGGCGGATCAGGCTCAGCACGTGAGCTGCGCGTTGCGGGTAGTGCGCCGCCAGCCATTCCTCGAACAGCGGCGCCACTTCCAGCGGTAGGCGCAGCATCATGTAGGCGGCACTTTGAGCGCCGGCGGCATGCGCCTCCGTCAGCAGGCTCTCGATTTCGCTGTCGTTGATCATCGGAATCATCGGTGAACACAATACCCCGACGGGAATACCCGCCTCACGCATCACGCGAATCGCGCGCAATCGGGCCTTGGGTGCGGCCGCGCGAGGTTCGAGAATCCGTTTCAATCCATCGTCCAGCGTGGTCAGGCTGATCATCACGGCCACCAGGCGTTGCTCGGCCAGTTCGGTCAGCAGGTCGAGGTCCCGAAGGATCAGTGAGCCCTTTGTCACAATGGTTACCGGGTGGCGATAGCGCAACAGGACTTCGAGTGTTTGACGGGTAATCCGGTGTTCGCGCTCGATCGGTTGATAAGGATCGGTGTTGGTGCCCAGGGCGATGGGTGCGCATTGATAGCCGCGCCGGGAGAGCTGTTCTTCCAGAACGTCGGCAGCGTTGGTCTTGGCGATCAGTCTGGTTTCGAAATCCAGCCCCGGTGACATGTCCCAATAGGCATGACTGGGTCGGGCATAACAGTAGATACAGCCGTGCTCGCAGCCTCGATAAGGGTTGATCGAGCGATCGAACGGCAGGTCTGGCGAACTGTTGCGGGTAATGATGGTTTTCGCCGTTTCGATGCGCACTTCAGTCGCTTGGGTCCCCGGTACTTCCTGATACCAGCCGTCGTCCTCGGCCACGGATCGATTGGGGGCAAACCGGTTGTGCGGATTGGTCGCTGTGCCGCGGCCGCGGGGTGGCAATGGCGGGATCATAGGCGGAACTCTCAAACTGTATGTGCATACAGTATCCGAGGATCACCAGATCGGCGAGTACCATTCGGCGCCTGCTGCCTGTACTTCAATTTTATTCAACTTTAAGCAATGCCGGGAAACATATAACGAATAGCGCTTGCTGATTAAGTCTTAGTAGTATCCGGTCGGCACCACTTAATATTAATTACTTATTTAAAATGGAATTTCGTCATGTCGTTTTTAAATCAGCGCGGTATCTTTCTGCAGTTGTTGGCTCCAACTATTACCAGTCCGCAGGAGGCACGAGTATCCATGCAACTGGGCCGTAAGGAGTCGGGGTGGGACGCAGAGGCGGGTGCAGTTACGGATGTCCTGGTGGACTCAATCTACGTCGATGCGGTGTCCAATGATGGCGGGCGTTCTTTCAGCATCAAATCGGTCAATAGCGATGTTGATGGAGATGGCGATATCGACAACGACGACAAGGCAAAACTGCTGGCACTGGCAAAAGCTTATTCCAGCATTTTGAATCCTTGATTCATGGATACACCTGAATGAATCATCATTCAGGTGTACTTGGTTATGCCAAACTGAGGCGTGGTATGTATACGTGTTCAATTAATCAAGACGTTGGGAATAGATTCTGGTCAATCGGACGTTCAAGGAACACTTCAAGCGAAGTTAGCAGAGAGCGCGAATCACCCGGTGTAAAGACGGCCTCTCGAAAGGCCTTACCCGTTGCCACATGGAATACACCGTCTCGTTGAAACCGTTTGAAGGCTTCAGTTGCCAATACCCCAGACCACTTATAGGCATAAACCGACGCCTCGTAACCCGTCACCATGTAGTCAAAGCTGTTGGCGAACCGGCAATAGCTCGGCAGTTGCAGATGCGGAATCTCTTTTTGAATGTCGTCGAACACTTGCTGCGCGCTGCGGCCATCGCCCTGGCAACGGTGCAATTCGAAGTCGAAGAGCGCACCCACCAGCAGCTCTGCACTTTGCCAACTGGTCTGAGCTTGAGTAGCAACCAGTGCCCGTTCCACCCGCTCTTCGTCTAAACGCGCTCCGGTTTGATAATCGGCCGCGATCCATAACAAAAACTCTTTCGACTGACACCAGAGTTCAAACATCTGCCCAGTGAATTCGGCACCATCCCGGGCGAATTCGGAGATGCCCGAAAGGGTGTAATGGGGTGTGCGCGTCAGCACATGCTGCAGGCAATGGCCAAACTCATGGAAAAGCACCCGCAAATCCTGATGCACGAGCAGACAGGGCTTGTTATCCACGCCTTCAGTGAAGTTGCCATAAAGAACGGCAACGGGCAGCGTCACTTGCCCTTCAGCGTCGCGATGCCGGTTTCGTAGCGTGGCGGTCCACGCATAGTCCGCCGCCCCGACTCGATGGAAGGGATCAATGTAAATGTATCCGACCACCCGATCGTGCTCGCTGATCTCGAACAATCGAACATTTTCGTGCCATTGAATGAATGCCTTCTGTTCGACTAGTTTGATCCCGAACATACGTTCGCTGAACAGGCACAATCGACGCAATGTTCCATCCAGCGGAAAGTACGATTTGAGGTTTTTCAGCGCACCGTCATGCGTGTGTCGGCGCAACTTTTCGGCGAGGAAAGCGCGATCCCACGGCTGAATATCGGCAATATCATGCTGAAGCGCGAAAGCCTTAAGTGCTTGAACATCGCTTTCGAGATCCGCAGTTACCAATGCGATTTGCTGGCGCAGAAAGGCGCTGACGTGCCCTTCGGATTCGGCCATTTTTGTTGCCAGACCCAGTTGCGCAAAGTTGGCATACCCCAGCAGTTCCGCTTTACGTTGGCGCAGGGCCATTAGCGACTCCAGCACTGGACCATTATCGTATTGGCCGGCGTGGGGGCCTTGATCCGAGGCACGGGTCGTGTAGGCGATGAAGTACTCTTCGCGGAGTGCTCGGTCCTCGGCGTGGGTCATCACGTGCTGATAAGTATTCTGGTCCAGTCGCATCAGCCATCCGTCGTAGCCTGCCTGTCGCGCATTCCGAGCAAGGATCGCTTTGATGGCTGGGGACAAGCCGCTGAGTCGCGCCTCGTCATCGAAGCGTTTCGCCCAGGCTTGCGTGGCAATCTCCAGTTGCGTAATGAACAGGCTTTCGAACACGGCAATAGTGTCATTGGTACGCGCGAGTGCTTGCTGTTGTTCTGCATTCAGATCGATTCCGGACAGTTGGAACCTGCGCAGGACCTTGCGCAGCACAGCCTGACGATGATCATCAAAGTTAAGCGCAATCGGACTGTTCGCCAGCCGCTGATAAGTCTCGAATAACGCTCTGCTGTTCATCTTTTCGGACGTGTACCGAATAGCGGCGTTGCGACACTGGGTACTCGCCGCCTGCCAGGCTTCATCGTCGATGTGAACCCCGTCCAGGGTGTCGATCACGGCCATGGCCTCGGCGAGACGTGCATCCGTTTCATCGACGGCAATCACGAGATCATCCCAAGTCGGGAAAATGCTTTGGCTGGCGATGATGTCGGTAAGAGCCTGGCGATTGTTCGCAATGATTGCTTCGATGGCCGGCACAAGATGCTCGGTGCGGATGGAGGTCCAGGGCGGCAGTGTCCATTTCTGCAGCAGTGGATTGGTTTGATTCATGGCGTCTTCCTTGAGTGAGGGCTGAATGGTCAGCCTACTCAGGACGCGCGGGGGAGAGGTGGTACATAGTTACCGCCTCTCACGCTGGTCAGCAGCGAGAGGCGGCAGGGTTCACTCCGGTTTTTTCTTCAACTTGGGATTGGGGAAAAACTGCACGGCCTGCACCTTGATATCTGGAGCTTTCAACGCGGACGTATTGACCCGGGTGCCTAATTCCTTCGGCACCGACAGGCCTTGTTCATTCAGCGTGTCGGCATACCCGCACGCCACGCACTCGCGGTGCGGAACGTCATCTTCGCTCCACATCCGCAACCTGTCCGGTTCGCTGCACGCCGGGCACACGGCTCCGGCGATGAAGCGTTTCTTGGTGATCACTGGCCCCTCACTCATGCTGCGGCGTCCTCACTCAGGCCGCTATGACGCAAGAGTGCGTCAATCGAAGGCGCACGGCCACGGAAGTCGACGAACAGCACCATCGGCTCTTGGGAGCCACCGCGCGCGAGAATCGCTTCACGGAAAGCGCGGCCGGTTTCAGCATTGAGCACGCCGTCCTCTTCGAATTTCGAAAAGGCGTCGGCCGACAGCACTTCAGCCCATTTGTAGCTGTAGTAACCCGCCGCGTAACCACCGGCGAAGATGTGCGCGAAGCTGTTCGGGAAGCGGTTGTAGGCCGGCGGGCGCATCACCGAGACTTCATCGCGCACGCCTTCGAGCACTTGCAGCGGGCTACGCCCATCGCCGCGGGTAGCGTGCAGTTCGAAGTCGAACAACGAGAATTCCAGTTGGCGCACCATCATCAGGCCGGACTGGAAGTTCTTCGCCGCGAGCATTTTCTCCAGCAGGTCCTGCGGCAGCGGCTCGCCGGTTTCGTAATGGCCGGAAATCAGCGCCAGGCCTTCCGGCTCCCAGCACCAGTTTTCCATGAACTGGCTCGGCAGCTCGACGGCATCCCAGGCCACGCCATTGATGCCGGACACGCCGGCGTGATCGACGCGGGTCAGCAAGTGGTGCAGGCCGTGGCCGAATTCGTGGAACAGGGTAGTGACTTCATCGTGGGTCAGCAGGGCGGGCTGGCCATTGACCGCTGGAGTGAAATTGCACACCAGATTGGCCACCGGGCTTTGCAGTACGCCGTCAGCGGTACGGCGGCGGTCACGGGCGCCATCCATCCAGGCACCGCCACGTTTGTTGGCGCGAGCGTAGAGATCGAAGAAGAAACGGCCGACGTGCTGGCCGTTTTCCCTGATTTCGAACAGGCGAACGTCCGGGTGCCAGGTGTCGAAGCCTTTCTGTTCGGCGATTTCGATGCCGTACAGGCGCTGGACGATGGCGAACAGGCCGCTCAACACTTTATCGATCGGGAAGTAGGCGCGAAGGGCTTCCTGGGCAACGCTGTAGCGCTGTTCGCGCAGCTTTTCCCCATAAAAACCGCTGTCCCAGCTCTGCAGGTCGGGGCAGCCCTGTTCGGCAGCGTAGGCTTTCAGCTGCGCCAGGTCCTGAGCAGCGAATGGCTTGCTGCGCTTGGCCAGATCGCGCAGGAAGGTCAGCACCTGATCGCTGGATTCAGCCATTTTGGTGGCCAGGCTCAGCTCCGAGAAACTGGCGAAACCCAACAGTTTTGCCAGCTCCTGACGCAGGTCGAGGATTTCTTCCATGACCGGGCCGTTGTCGTTCTGACCGGCATTCGGGCCTTGGTCCGAGGCGCGGGTGGAGTAGGCCGCGTACACTTCTTCACGCAGGACGCGGTCCTGGGCATAGGTCATCACCGCGTAGTAGCTCGGGAATTCCAGGGTAATGAGGAAGCCGTCGAGGCCTTTGGCCTGCGCCGCTGCAGCCATCTGCGCTTTGGCCGAATCGGTCAGGCCGGTGAGGACGGTTTCATCGGTAACGTGTTTGGTCCAGGCTTGCGTGGCATCGAGCAGCTGATTGGAGAAGCGGCTGCCCAGCTCGGACAATTTGCTTTGCACCTCGGCGTAGCGCTGCTGCTCGGCAGGCGGCAGGTCGATACCCGACAAACGGAAGTCGCGCAGCGAGTGTTCCAGAATGGTTTTTTGCGCGACGTCGAAACCGGCGGCTTCCGGGCTGTTTGCCAAGGCTTCGAAGGCCTGGAACAGCTCGCGGTTCTGGCCCATCTCGGTCGAGTAGGCGCTGAGGGCTGGCAGGCACGATTCGTAGGCTTCGCGCAATTGGGCGCTGTTGCACACGGCATTCAAGTGACTGACCGGGCTCCAGGCTGCGCCCAATCGATCATTGAGCTCGTCCATCGCCAGCACCAGGCCGGCCCAGGTCGGTTGTTTGCCCTGGGTTTTGAGGATTTCGATAATGGCAGCGCGGTTGTCAGCCAGGATCTGTTCAATGGCCGGTTGCACGTGTTCGGCCCGGATCGCCGAGAACGGCGGCAGGTCGTAGGACTGCAGAAGAGGGTTGTTCACGCTCACGTTTGGCACCTTGGCTGGAAGAAACATGCGCCCATCTTAATTACAATCGACGCTCACCGCAGCTATCGGCAAAAGAGAGAGAGCCTATCGTGACCCTTCGCAAGTATCAGAATCACACGCCGCTACTGGGCAAAGGCGCTTTTGTCGACAGCTCGGCGGTGGTAATCGGCGACGTCGAAATCGGCGAAGACAGCTCGGTCTGGCCGCTGACAGTGATCCGTGGCGACATGCACCGTATCCGCATCGGCGCCCGCACCAGCGTGCAGGATGGCTGTGTCCTGCATATCACGCACGCCGGTCCGTTCAACCCCGATGGCTTTGCGTGTCTGATCGGCGATGACGTGACCGTCGCTCACAAGGTCATGCTGCACGGTTGCAGCGTCGGCAGCCGGGTGTTGATCGGCATGGGCAGCATCGTCATGGACGGTGCAGTGATCGCCGACGACGTGATCATCGGTGCCGGCAGCCTGGTGCCGCCGGGAAAGCGCCTGGACAGCGGATTTCTGTATGTTGGCAGTCCGGTCAAACAGATCCGCCCGCTGACCGACAAGGAAAAAGCTTTTTTCACCTACAGCGCGGCGAATTACGTGAAGCTCAAGGATCTGCATCTGGCCGAAGGCTACGACAAAGATTGACTCATCCCGCTACTGGCCAGGAATTTTCATGCATTACCAAACGATTTTGTTCGACCTCGATGGCACGCTGACCGACCCGCGTGAAGGCATCACCCGTTCGATCCAGTTTGCCTTGAGTAAGCTGGGGATCGATGAGCCGGACCTGACCCGGCTTGAACACTTCATCGGCCCGCCGTTATTGCAGGCGTTCATGCAGTTCTATGACTTCGACGAAGCCAAGGCCTGGCAAGCGGTGAACTTCTACCGCGAGCGATTCAAGGTCACCGGACTGTATGAAAACCGTGTGTTCGATGGCGTCACGCCGCTGCTGGAAACCCTTGGCGGCCAAGGGCGACGGCTGTATATCGCCACGTCCAAGCCGTGGGTATTTGCCAGGGAAATCGCCCGACACTTCGACTTCGCCAAACACTTCAAGGTGATCTACGGCAGCGAACTGGATGGTACCCGCACCAACAAAGTCGAGCTGATCGCGCATTTGATGGCTGAAGAAAACCTCGACCCGGCCAACACGCTGATGATCGGTGACCGCAAACACGACCTGATCGGCGCCCGCAGTAACGGGCTGCATGCGGCTGCGGTGGGTTATGGGTTTGGCAGCCGGGAAGAGCTGAGCGCGGAAGTGCCAACGTATCATTTCGAGACGCTGGATGAGCTGCATCAAGCGTTTTTACGGGGTTAACGAATTCACCTTCGGCGGCGCGGTCTTTGGTATGCGATTTGGTGGTAGGGCGCCATTGCGGGCAAGTCGGAGTGCCGCTCCACCTGCGCCCACAGGTCGCATAGCAGGCGACGTTGTGAACGATGATATCTGTGGGAGCAAGGCTTGCCCGCGATGGCGTCCTTTCAGACACATTCTGATCAACTGCTGCGACGCTCATTAGCCGTTATCGTCCTAATCTGAACGCCACGATCACGGAGGATCAGCGATGCCAAGGCAGGGAGCACGGCTTGCCCGCGAAAACGATCGCTGGATCACCTCAAATCTCCGCCTCTGCCAACACCTTCAGCGCTGCTTTGCGCTCCACAACCGGCAACGCCGCCAGCTTTTCAGCTGCCGTATAAAACCTCTCCCAGTTGCCGTTTGCCTGCCGAAACAACGCAGCAAATGCCGGTACCCATTGATCGTACAAACCGAACGGCAGCAGTCGAGCATTGTTCATAGGCGCATAGACCCAGGCGTCATAACGTTTGTCTCCCGCCCACCGGCTGTCTCGCAACTGCCGGTACTGGGCGCGTAGTCGTTCGAATTCTGCGGCTTTGCGCTCGCGCATTTCCTCCGCCGCCAGTGGCTGGGCATACAACCGTTCAAGCCGCGAACGGGCATCCAGAACCAGCTGGATAAATTGTTCCCGCTGCTTAGCCCGGGCGTTGTCCTCGCCCGGCAGGCCGCGCCTCGCGCGCCACTGCCGCGTGCCTTCCTGCTCGACAAACGTGGCGAAGGACTCGTTGAACTCGGTGTCGTCCTTTACATAAAGGCGCTGGTGCGCCAGTTCATGGAAGATCAACGTCGCCAACCGTTCGTCTCCCCAGCCCATCATCGAACTCATGATCGGATCATTGAACCAGCCGAGTGTCGAATAAGCCTCGACGCCGCCAACCGACACGTCCATACCTTGCAACTGCATGACTGCCGCCGCGCCTCGTGCCGCGCCCTGGTTGTAGTAGCCGCGATAAGCGACGCAGCCGGCGATGGGAAAACAATGGTTTTGTGGTGCCAGGGAAAATTCCGGCGTGGCGAAGACATTCCAGACCACGTAAGGCCGACCTATGTCGGCATACAGGCGGTAACTCTGGTTGTCCGGCAGGTGCAGATGCTGGCTGGCAAACGTCCTGGCTTTTTGCGATTGGGCCAGGTGGTTACGCAACTTCTGATCGTGCGAAGGATCGCTGACTACTTGTGCGACCGGCACGCGAGCGTTCAGCAACTGCAGCTGACCACTGGCCAATTGGCCGTAATAGCTGACGCTGGTGCACCCGCTGAGCAACAAAAACATCACACCCGGAAACAAAATGCGCAAAACGCGATCAAGTAACCCAAGGCTTGGAAGCGGCCTGATCAAAATAAAATCATCCCTGGAAAGTCTGCTCGCAAGACTATCCCGCCTGACTGGAGCTCCGCTATGCGTAAGATGATGCTGACGAGCAGCTTATTGATGCTGACTGGCTGCGCTGGTTTTGGCTTGCCTGAACAAGACCCGGCCCAAGCCTGGATCGACCTGCATCCGCAGCAGGAAGACACCGCGCTGCAGGCTGTGGAAGTCGACAACAAGGCCTCTACCGACAAACGCTATTTCGAGGTGCAGCCCGGCAGCCATGAGTTGACGGTTCGCTATCAATTCCCGGTCCAGCCGACCAACATTGGTCCAGACGCCCAGCCTCTGTGGCGCGATTGCCAGTTGAACGTGAAATTCAACGATTTCAACGCAGGCCAAAAGTACCAATTGCAAGCGGGAAACATCGGCTTTCGGCCGTGGGCAAAGCTCTATGATCAACAGCGAAAAGTGATTGGCCAAGGCACGCCGGCCGGCTGCCATCGTACTTGAACAGCGCTATGCTGAATGACCAGACATCGGGACATTTATCATGCGCAGGTTGACGTTGTTACTGGCTGCCAGTGTGATGGCCGGCTGCACAAGCCCACTACCGGCGGTTAATCCGCAGATGGCGTGGGTCGATTTCTCAACGCCTTTTCCGAACGATAAGCTGCTGATGGCCGAGCGCCTGGACAACCAGCGAATGAGCGACGGACGTTACTTCCAGGTTACTCCGGGCAAGCATGAGCTGATCGTTCGCTTCGACTTCGAGGTGCCCGGTGGCGGTGGCATGGGGATGATGAGCAGCCCCAGGGAACGGCTGTGTTACTTGACTATCAGCTACGATCATTTCGAAGCTGGTCAACGCTATGTGCTGGAAGGACGGTCGATTTCGTTCACCCCGAGTGCTCGTCTGTACAACTCCAAACGGGAAATCGTGGCAGAAGATCGGCAGGCCTACTGCATCATCTGAAGCCGATCATCAATCTTCGTTTTTCTGATAGATGATGCGTTTGGTGCCGTTTTCGCAGCTGCCAACGACCATGGCTACATCGTGCTTCTCACCCTCTTCCTTCGACACGATTTCCAACGTGTAAGAGGGTACTGCTTTAGCCTGAATATCGACCTCAATTTCTTTCCTGAGTTCTTCACAGTCTTTGGGTGCCGCGAAGGCCGAAGTGGCCAGCGCACTGCAGAGAACCGCCAGGGCAAAACGTTTCATGGTTGAAGCTCCTTGATGCAGCGCGCACGGAAGTGCGCTTCAGCTGCTGTCATTTATTGGACCACAGCGACGCTAACGGGGTTTTGTTTCAGGACAAAAAAATCGCAGCCTGTCGAAGGCTGCGATCGCGCATTGCAGCTATGTGATTCAGCTGATCAGCGTTGCATCCAGGCTGATTTTCGCATTCAACACTTTGGAAACCGGGCAGCCTTCTTTGGCCTTGTTGCTCAGCTCTTCAAATTGCGCCTGGCTGGCACCAGGGATCTTCGCTTTCAGGATCAGCTTCACCGCGGTAATTGCGAAGCCACCTTCGACCTGGTCCAGCGTCACTTCAGCGTCGGTGTCGATGCTGTCAGCCTTGAGGCCCGCGTCGCCCAGGATCATCGAAAATGCCATCGAGAAACAGCCTGCGTGCGCTGCGCCGATCAGCTCTTCAGGGTTTGTACCCTTGCCACCTTCGAAACGCGCCTTGAAGCCGTAGGGCGCTTCTCTGAGGACGCCGGTTTCGGTTGAAATGGAACCGATGCCGGTTTTCAGGTCACCTTCCCAATGCGCCGATGCTTTCTTGGTAATAGCCATGTCTGCCTCCTCGAGTTCAGGCGCGAAGCGTCGCACCCTGATGATTTTCGGTTGCTAGGGTTCTGAGGATAGACGGCGGTGCAAAGTTCACCCGATCTGATTAGTCCTACCATTTTCGTAGGAAATTTTGCCCTGGCTATTGAATCTCGGGTATATGCCCTCATTGCATGAAGCACGCTTATGGATTCGGCAGGTTTTCGCTTACAAGAAAAAACCTGCGTCCTCAAATTGGAGAAGCAGGCTTATGAAACATCTGTCCGATATCAAATTCTCAGCGCTTGATCTGGTGCCCGTGCGCGAAAATGGCAGCCCGGCGGAGTCGTTGCGCAACTCGCTGGACCTGGCACAGCGTGTGGAAAAGTTTGGCTACAACCGCTTCTGGGTGGCCGAGCACCACAACATGGACGGTATTGCCAGTTCGGCGACCTCGGTGTTGCTCGGTTATCTGGCCGGTGGCACCTCGACCATTCGCGTAGGTTCGGGCGGCGTGATGCTGCCCAACCACGCGCCGCTGGTGATTGCCGAGCAGTTCGGTACGCTCGAAAGCCTTTACCCGGGCCGAATCGACTTGGGCCTGGGCCGCGCGCCCGGCTCCGATCAGATGACTGCCCGCGCCCTGCGCCGTGAACGTTCCGGCAGCGCTGATGATTTTCCGGAAGACGTTGCAGAGCTGATGCGTTACCTCGGCCCGCGAACCCCGGACCAGCGCGTCATCGCCATGCCGGGTACCAACACCAATGTTCCGGTGTGGTTGCTGGGCTCAAGCCTCTTCAGTGCACAACTGGCCGGTCAGCGCGGTTTGCCCTACGCGTTCGCTTCCCATTTCGCACCGCGTTTCATGCATGAAGCGATTCGCGTCTACCGCAATCACTTCAAGCCTTCAGCGGTGTTGGATAAACCCTACGTCATGCTCGGCGTTCCACTGGCGGCCGCCGACACTGATGAGCAGGCTGATTATCTGGCGACGTCGGTGTACCAGCGAATTCTCGCGCTCATGCGCGGACAGAGCCTGGTGCAGCGTCCGCCGGTAAAAACCATGGACGGTCTGTGGTTGCCGCACGAGAAAGAAGCGGTAGGCGATTTCTTGGGCCTGGCGATGGTAGGCAGCCCGTCAAAAATCCGCGCGAAGCTGGACGTTCTTGTCGAGCAGACCCAGGCTGACGAGCTGATTTTCACCAGCGATCTTTATGAGCACGCTGATCGCGTCCGTTCGTATGAACTGCTGGCACAGGTGATGAAAGGCTGATCCGCAGGCATAAAAAAGCCGACGTCATGCGTCGGCTTTTTAATTGGTAGTGTAATCAGCCTACCTTTTGTAGACGATTACCTTGGTGCCTTTTTCGCAAGAGCCAACGACCTGTCCGTCAGCAGCAGCACCTTTTTCCACGATTTCCAATGAGTAGCCAGACACGCCCTTGGCATCGAGCTTCGCGGCAATCTCGGCTTTCAAATCCTCGCATGGCTTGCCGTCAGCCAACGCTGTACCGGCAAGGCTCAACAAACCTAACGCTATAACAAAATTCTTCATCAGTCGCATTCCCTGGTCGGATCATTAGGGACATCCGACGATCCGCCGGATGTATTCATGTAGCGCTTTGCCATTCCCTATGGCACTCGGCCAGCGCGCAAGTTCAGAAGACTAGCCCAAACTCAACTGCTGGCAATACGAAATCCGACCTTGAGCGTCACCTGAAAATGGGCCGCTTTGCCGTTTTCGATGTGCCCACGGGTTTCCGTCACTTCAAACCATTCCAGATTCTTGATGGTCTTGTTGGCTTCCGCCAGCGCGTTATTGATAGCGTCTTCGATGCTGCTCACGGACGAGCCGACGAGCTCGATTTTCTTGTAGGTGTGGTGATCGGTCATGGGGTTCTCCTCGGGGTTTTAATACAGCCTAGCAGTGATTTTTCTATTTCTTCTGTGGGTAAATCCGACATGGAAGTTCAGATTTACTGCACTTTCTCGGTTCACCGCAGTCCCAACCAACACACGCCACTCATCACCAATGCAGGAGAGCCACCATGGCCAACACTTCTTTACGTAAAGCCTCATTGCAAAGCATGGAAGCCGAGATCGAGAGTCTGCTGAAGTCTTTGGAAAACCTGAAGGACGACGCTTCCGACGAGTCGCGTAAAACCCTCAAAGTCTTGAAAACCAACGCCGAGAACGCGCTGAAGCATTCGCGCCATCTGCTCAGCGATGCGTACGAAGAAGTCAAAGTCAAAACCCGTGAAACCGGGATTGCGACACGCGATTACGCTCAGGAGCACCCTTGGACTACAGCCGGCGTTGCGGTCGGTGCAGTCGGTTTGCTGGCAGCTTACTTGCTGTGCAAGCGCGGCAACTGATCTGATTGGCGCAGCTCATTTTTCAGCCACTGCGCCAATTGCCGAGCGCGCCCGTCTGCGGCACGCTTGGGCAGCCACAACGCCAGTTGCGCCGGGGTTTCACTGAAACCCCAAGGCGCAACCAGGCGACCGGCTTTCAAGTCCTCGGCCACTAACGGCTCAGGCGCTATCGCTACACCAAGCCCCGCGACTGCTGCCTCCAGCAAATAATACAAATGCTCAAACCCCTGGCCGTACTTCAACGCATTGGCGTCGAGGTTGCTTTGCCGTGCCCAGCTCGGCCAGGCCTGCGGGCGCGAGGTGGTGTGCAATAAAGGCTCTTCCAGCAGCGCGTTCGGCCTCGCTTCCTTCAGCGCTTCATAAGCGGAACAACGCGGGCTCATGACCGGACCAATGCGTTCGCTGGTCAGTTCGTAGACGTGCATGTCCGCCGGCCATGGCGGCTCGGCAAACACAAGCAATGCATCCAGTCCCGGACGGCGCGGATCCAGATCGCCTTCGCCGGCAGACAGGTGCAGACGCAGGTCTGGCAAATCCGCGTTCAATCGTCCCAGCCGCGGTATGAACCAACGTGCCAGCAGACTTCCCGAGCAACCGAGGACGAACGGCGCATCAGCAGTGCTTTGGGTGAGCTCGGCACACGCGGTGCGCAATCGATCGAACGCCTCAGTGCTGGCGTCACGCAGACGAGTGCCTGCATCTGTGAGTTTCAGGCCGCGTCCATCCTTGACGAAGAGGCTTACGCCGAGATGTTCTTCAAGCGCTTTCAATTGTCGGCTGACAGCACCGTGAGTGACGTGCAGCTGTTCAGCGGCCTGACTGACGCTGTTCGAGCGAGCTGTAGCCTCGAAGGCGCGAAGAGCATTCAGCGGAGGAAGGTCATGGCTCATGGTATCTGTGAGTTTTCCTGACAGGTAGTGGCGATCTTATCGGTTTTCAGCATGCGGCGTCAGCGGTAGAGTTAGATCATTGTTATCTCACGATTCAACTGGAGCGACTCATGACCCAGACCAATCTGCGCAGCGGCCCCGACGTTAACGGCCTGTTTGGCGATTTCGGTGGCCGCTACGTCGCCGAAACCCTGATGCCGTTGATCCTCGAACTGGCTCGCGAATACGAAGCAGCCAAGGAAGATCCGGCGTTTAAAAAGGAATTGGCCTACTTCCAGCGCGATTATGTCGGGCGTCCAAGTCCTCTGTACTTCGCCGAACGTCTGACCGAGTTCTGCGGCGGCGCGAAGATTTATCTCAAGCGTGAAGAGCTCAATCACACCGGCGCGCACAAGATCAATAACTGCATCGGCCAGATTCTGTTGGCGCGGCGCATGGGCAAAAAACGCATCATTGCCGAGACCGGTGCCGGCATGCACGGTGTGGCAACCGCCACCGTCGCCGCACGTTTTGGTCTGGATTGCGTGATCTACATGGGCACTACGGACATCGAGCGCCAACAGGCCAACGTGTTCCGTATGAAGCTGCTGGGTGCTGAAGTGATTCCTGTTGTTGCCGGCACCGGCACGCTGAAAGATGCGATGAACGAAGCGCTGCGCGACTGGGTCACCAACGTCGACAGCACCTTTTACCTGATCGGTACCGTCGCGGGTCCGCATCCGTATCCCGCCATGGTCCGCGATTTCCAGGCGGTTATCGGTAAAGAAACCCGCGACCAGTTGCAAGCCCAGGAAGGTCGGCTGCCGGACAGTCTGGTCGCGTGCATCGGTGGCGGTTCGAACGCCATGGGCTTGTTCCACCCGTTCCTCGATGACAAAACTGTCGAGATCATCGGTGTCGAAGCTGCCGGTCACGGTATTGAGACCGGCAAACACGCCGCCAGCCTGAACGGCGGCGTACCGGGTGTGCTGCACGGCAACCGCACGTTCCTGCTGCAAGACGACGATGGCCAGATCATAGACGCTCATTCGATTTCCGCCGGCCTCGACTACCCGGGCATTGGCCCGGAGCACGCCTGGTTGCATGACATCGGTCGCGTTCAATACACGTCGGTAACCGACGACGAAGCCCTCGATGCGTTTCACAAATGCTGCCGCCTCGAAGGGATTATTCCTGCACTGGAAAGCGCCCACGCTTTGGCTGAAGTGTTCAAACGCGCACCGAAGCTGCCGAAGGAACACTTGATGGTGATCAACCTCTCCGGCCGCGGCGACAAAGACATGCAAACCGTCATGCACCACATGGAGCAGGCTCAACAAGAGCGCTCCCAGCAGGAGAAACACTGATGAGCCGCCTGCAAACGCGTTTTGCCGAACTCAAAGAACAGAATCGCGCAGCCCTTGTGACCTTTGTCACCGCTGGCGACCCGAGCTATGACACTTCTCTGGCGATCCTCAACGGCTTGCCCGGCGCTGGCGCTGATGTGATCGAGTTGGGCATGCCCTTCACCGACCCCATGGCTGACGGCCCGGCAATCCAGCTGGCTAACATCCGCGCATTGGCCGCCAAGCAAAACCTGGCGAAAACCCTGCAAATGGTTCGTGAGTTCCGCGAAGGTAACAGCGAAACGCCGTTGGTGCTGATGGGGTACTTCAACCCGATTCACATGTATGGCGTAGCGCGTTTTATTGCTGACGCCAAAGAGTCCGGGGTTGATGGCCTTATCGTGGTTGACCTGCCGCCTGAGCACAACGGCGAGTTGTGCGAGCCAGCACAAGCCGCCGGGCTGGACTTTATCCGCCTGACCACGCCGACCACCGATGATGTGCGTCTGCCGACCGTACTGAACGGCAGCTCTGGTTTTGTCTATTACGTGTCGGTCGCCGGTGTGACCGGTGCGGGCGCTGCGACGCTGGAGCACGTGGAAGAAGCAGTCGCGCGTTTGCGTCGCCATACCGATCTGCCGATCAGCATCGGCTTTGGCATTCGCACACCGGAGCAAGCCGCAGCGATCGCGCGTCTGGCAGACGGCGTCGTAGTGGGTTCGGCATTAATCGATCACATCGCGACTGCCGATACTCCGGAGCAGGCTATTGATGGGGTATTGAGCCTTTGTGCAGCATTGGCTGAGGGTGTGCGTAACGCCAGGATCAGCTAGGACGAGTTTCTGTAGCAGCCGACGCAGGCTTCGCCAGCTGCAGGAGCTGTGGGCGGTTTGAGTCAGGGCAACTCCAGCCCACCTGCCGCCTTGTGCAATTTCCGCAAGTGCTCGCCAACCTGTTTCAGGTTGGCTTCATTGGCGGCCATTTCTGCCGCACGACTTGGCTCCAGCAATGCCCTCACTTCCTTGTCCAGGTCCCCGGTCAGCGCCTGAAGCTGCTTCTGGCGCAGACTGCTTTCCGATTCCAGACGCTGCCATTCGCTCGGTTGCGGTAATCCATAACCGCCAGTGCCCAGCAGTTCCGCAGGCCGGCTTAGGAAACCGCTGTTGGCGAGAATCTGTTGCAAGGTCGCGTTGGCCTTGTCCATGCCGCCGTTCTTCAGCTCCCGGGCACCAAGATAGCGCTGCTTGACCTCATCCTGCGCCAACACCATTTGCTGGCGGAAACTGGCTTGCTCGAGCAGCAGCAGTGCCGCGCTGGTGCGCAGGTCAGCCTGATCAATCCACGGTCGGCGTTCTTCGGCCTTCAGGGCCAGCCAGTCTTCAACCTTGCCCTGTTTGATTGGCAGATGCTTTTTCAGTACCTCGAACATCGCTTGATAACGATCCCGGAACGAATCGAAGCGATACCCCAGACGGAGCGCCTCGCGAGGATCATCCAGCACGCTGGTGTCCGCCAGCCCGCGGCCTTTGAGCACTTCCAGCAAGCCATTGGGCATAATGCTGTCGAGGCCGACCAACTGTGAGTTGTTGGAACCGCTGCGCAACAATTTCAGGCCTTCAACCGCACAGTTATTGGACAGGAAGAAATAATTGCCATCGTAGCTCCAGTGCATCTCCGCGGCGTGTTCCACCACGTCCTCTACTTCGCGGCGCGATAAATTCAGCGGGATGGACGCCAGGCTGCGCAGTTCTGTCTTGGTGTATTCATCAATGACTTGGGCCAGCGGCAAGACGAACAGGCGCGAAGGGTATTTGCCCACCAGCCCGTCCCAACTCGACAACTGTACATCGCCCACAAAGGCGCGATAAGACAGTACCAGGTGCTGGTCCAGATCCAGTCGACAGTCCGGACCACGAGGTCGCCCTGGAGCGCAGATCACCAGACGCAACATGCTGTGGCCCCAGCGGCTGACCCAATTCTGGTTGGCCTCGGCGAGCAGGTAATCGACGGCGTAGACGCGCTCCGGATCCACCTGCCCCAAGGGTTGCTTGGCGAAATCGTTACCGGCATTAAGAAACGCGAAGGACTTGCCGCAAGCGGCCTTGTCGGGAGGGGCCCAGCCGAAATGATCTTTGTAGTAGCGGTACAGCGCCGGGCGGCGGCAGGCATAGCTCGGGTCGAGCAGGAAATACTCCATGTTGACCGCGACAAATTCTTTCGGGCTGCTGATCTCGTAGATGTCCGGGCTGCGAGCAACCTGGCGGTTGTGCTGCTCGCGTTCACCGCGACGGCCGACGTATTGCGGCCAGCCGGCGAGATCGAGCAGGCGCGGATCGTCGCTTATGGTGAAGCGTCGATCGGACTGCCCACGACACTGATCAGGAATGCCGATCAGTCCAGAACTGTTGCTGCGCTGTGTGCAGCGCAGTATCAACGTCCGATCGGCATCAGGCCACAAACGCGTGCGGTCATAAATATGGGTGAGTTCGTGCAAGACCGTGGCCAGCATTTCCCGGCGCACGGTGCCATGAGGTCGATTGGTCTTCCGGGTAGCAGCGCTGCCATCCGTGAGGCTGTCGAGAAGATTACGGTTCAGATCGAGCTCGGAGACCAGCGCTGCCTGACCGTAGGCATTGCCGGGCATCTTGTCGGTCCAGCCAACTTCAATGCGTCTGTCGAGTTGCTCGATGAAGCGCGGCGGCAATGCTTGAATGGCTTCATCAAGCAGCGTCTGGCTCGCCTGCTGCTGCGCGGGTGTCAGACCTTCGGTCTTCAGCTTTAATTGCAAGCCAGCCTGGGCCGTATTGCCAAGCAGCAACATGACCCCGGCCAGCAGCCAGGCGAACGATGGTTTCACAGTGCGAGGATGGCTTCGGCGAGCACCTGATCACTGGCGTCACGCGCTTCCGGAACCCGGGTGCGCAAAGTGTTGAAGGCCGCTTCTAGGTGTGCGCCGCGAATGTCGCCCTCGCTGGCGACAAAACTGGCCGCGTCATCATGGGCTTCGCGGATGATCTTCGAGTCGCGGATGGAAGTCGTTGTATCAGACGTGAAATCGATGGTGCGGCGGGTGGCATTGACAAGAATGTTACTGGTGGCAACCAGGGTCTGCGCCTGGGCCATATCGGCGATGAACAGCAAGCCAAGGACGGCAGCAATCAAAGGGTTACGCATGGATCGACTCCGCAAAAATTAGGATAACTATTGGACGAGAATTGCCTGCGCCAGTTCAAGGTCGCTGGCATGAAGTTTTGGCTCGGTTCTGCGCAGGTAATCAAGCGCTGATTCCAGGCGTGCTCCACGCATCTCACCGTTGCTGGCGATGAACGCCGCCGCGTCATCCTGTGCGTCAATCATCAGCTTACGATCGAACGGAGCCGAGGTCACCATGCTCGAGGCGTACCCCGTGACCACGATGCCTTGAGTAGACAGGTTGAACGCATCGAAAGCGTAAGCCGAACCTGTCCAGCAGGTCGTCAGAATCGGTATGAACAAAAGATTTTGGAGAAAACGCATGGGACTCGATGACAGAAAATGAGTCCCAAGGCTAGCGCAACGCCCGATCCAGAGCCAGTTCCGAAACATCGGGACACGCAGGGCATGTCCCGTCGGAACGGTGATTACAGTGTCAGGATAGCTTGGGCCAGTTGCGAGTCTGTGGCGTCCAGTTGCGGAGCCTGGACGCGGATGTGATCAAGCGCGCTTTCCAGCTTCACGCCGCGAATGGCACCTTCGGTGGCTACAAAACTTGCCGCATCGTCACGCGCTGCGCGGACGATTTTGTCATCGCGAAACGAGGATGTTATGTCGGAGGTTGCGTCCGAAGTGGCCTTCAGTGCGCCGACGATGGAGTCAGTCGTCACAATGAAGCTGGAGGCGTTGGAATTGGCAGCCACGGCAAGCAGGGCTGCAGCGCTGAGCAGGCGAAGACGGGACATGGTGTAACTCCTGTGATTGATCTGATTAGAAGTGGTGCTGTGGGATCAGACGTCAGTGACACGTCGTTCGCTACTTCTCACTGCATTTTAGGCCTGCACGTCTGAATTCGCACAGCCTGTAATGCATTGAAGCTCTATGATCGAGCTCGTCATTAATAATTGTACTGGTTGATGTACGATTATGAATAACTGTACTACTCCTGGATTTGAACATCCACAAATGACAAAGCCCGTCGCGGTTTCCCGCGACGGGCTTTGTTTTCTGAATTAGTGCTGGCGGTGGACCCTGTGGGTCAGAGCCAGCGACGCTAATTTAGCGCCAGAACGGCTTGCTCAACTCTTCGTAGCGTTGTGCTTCGCTGATACCGGCGTCAGCCAGCAGACGCGAGTCCAGACGAGCCAGTTGATGGCGGCTGGAGATGCGGCGCTGCCACAACATCAGGTTGGCGATAACGCGCAAAGGCATGGAAGCCTGGGTTTTTGCTGCAGTGTTTTCGAAGAACAGGTCGGAACTGAGTGTACGTTCCATGATTGACATCCTTCCGCTTGTGGCGGGATTAGGTAGTGGTTTAACTGATGCCAATGATCCTCTGGTTTGGCCAGTCTCTCTAGATACAGTTCACTTGTATTGTGAGAGACCAGTTAACTGTTAAAGGGAGGTGTACTGGTCGAAATTGAGGCAACTGTACCTGTTAGCACTAATATGGTGCGTTTTAGCGTTTTCAGACGCTGTTCATAGGAAGAAGCTGTAGGAAAAGACCAGTACAGCAGTACAGTTTTTTGCGCGGTAGCGGCTGATACTCGGAGACTGCTTTAAGTGAGTTTGCTCCAATCGCTATCTGTACCCGTTACGAGGCAAGCATCCTTCCCGTTTCTTCCAGGTTGATGTGCCAGCTCAATGCATCCCGCAGGATATGCGGCGTATGCCCCCCGATGGCACAGGCAGCAGTGAAGTAGTCATCAAGGGCCTGACGGTAATCCGGATGCACGCAGTTATCGATGATCACCCGAGCCCGCTCCCGTGGTGCCAGGCCACGCAAGTCTGCCAAACCTGCCTCGGTCACCAGGATGTCCACGTCATGTTCCGTGTGATCGACGTGACTCACCATCGGCACGACACTGGAGATGGCCCCACCCTTGGCAATCGACTTGGTAACGAAAATCGCCAAATGCGCGTTGCGCGCAAAATCGCCCGAGCCGCCAATGCCGTTCATCATTCGTGTGCCGCACACGTGGGTTGAGTTGACGTTGCCGTACAGGTCGAATTCCAGCGCTGTATTAATGCCGATGATACCGAGCCGCCGCACGACTTCCGGATGGTTGGAAATCTCCTGCGGGCGCAGAATCAGCTTGTCCTTGTAGCGCTCCAGATTGCCGAAGACATCGGCATTGCGTCGGCTCGACAAGGTAATCGAGCTGCCTGAGGCGAAACTCAGCTTGCCGGCGTCAATCAGGTCGAACGTCGAATCCTGCAGCACCTCGGAGTACATCGTCAGTTCTTCGAACGGTGAGTCGATCAAGCCACACATGACCGAGTTGGCTATGGTGCCAATGCCGGCCTGCAAAGGGCCGAGCTTGTTGGTCATGCGTCCGGCAGCCACTTCTTGCTTGAAGAAGTCGATCAGGTGGTCGGCAATGGCTTGGGTCTCAACGTCCGGCGGCAACACGGTCGACGGCGAGTCAGGCTGGTTGGTGATCACGATGGCGGCAATTTTTTCCGGCGGAATCGGTATCGCGGTGCTGCCAATGCGATCATCAACCTTCACCAGCGGGATCGGCGTGCGCGTCGGACGGTAGGTGGGAATATAGATGTCGTGCAAGCCTTCGAGATTCGGGTTGTGCGCCAGGTTGATCTCGACAATGACTTGCTTGGCGAAAATGGCAAAGCTGGCCGAGTTGCCCACCGATGTCGTTGGTACGATATGGCCCTGCTCGGTGATTGCTACGGCTTCGATCACTGCGATGTCCGGAAGCTTGAGCTGCTGATTGCGTAGTTGCTCCACCGTTTCCGAAAGATGCTGATCGATAAACATCACTTCGCCGGCATTGATCGCCTTGCGCAGTGTGCTATCGACCTGAAACGGCATACGTCGCGACAATACGCCAGCTTCGGTGAGCTGCTTGTCGAGGTCGTTGCCCAGGCTGGCACCGGTCATCAAGGTAATTTTCAGCGGAGAGATTTTTGCGCGTTCGGCCAGTGCCTGAGGCACGGCTTTGGCTTCACCGGCGCGAGTGAAACCACTCATGCCGACGGTCATCCCGTCTTCAATCAGCGCGGCTGCCTCAGCGGCGTTCATCACTTTATCCAACAACGAAGGCAGACGAATACGGTCACGGTACATGGAGGGTTTCTCGGGTGTCGAAAGCAAGGTCCGCAGTCTAGTGAATTTAGCGGGTGCTCGTCCCGCTACAAAGGTCGCATTCGAGGCGTCTATTTAGAGGGTTTCAGACAAAACATCGTTACCGGATCGGTAATAGACGCAAACAAAAACGCCCCGAAATGTCGGGGCGTTTGTTTTGCCGGACGGGTTATTCGACGGCTTTGACCATATCTTCGATGACTTTCTTGGCGTCGCCAAAAACCATCATGGTCTTGTCCAGATAGAACAGCTCGTTATCCAGGCCGGCATAACCGCTGGCCATCGAGCGCTTGTTGACGATGATCGTCTTGGCCTTGAAGGCTTCGAGAATCGGCATGCCGGCGATTGGCGATTTCGGATCGTTCTTCGCGGCCGGGTTGACCACGTCGTTGGCACCGAGCACCAATACCACGTCGGCCTGACCGAACTCGGAGTTGATGTCCTCCATCTCGAACACCTGGTCGTAAGGTACTTCCGCCTCGGCCAGCAAGACGTTCATGTGCCCGGGCATGCGGCCAGCGACCGGGTGGATCGCGTACTTTACGGTCACGCCACGATGGGTCAGTTTTTCTGTCAGCTCCTTCAGCGCGTGCTGGGCGCGCGCTACCGCCAAACCGTAGCCTGGAACGATGATCACGGTGTCGGCGTTGGTCAGCAGGAATGTTGCATCATCGGCCGAACCGGATTTGACCGGGCGAGCTTCCTTATCTCCTGCGGGACCTGCATCGACGGTGTTGCCGAAGCCCCCCAGCAATACATTAAAGAAGGAACGGTTCATCGCCTTGCACATGATGTAGGAGAGGATCGCACCCGACGAACCTACCAGCGAGCCGGCGATGATCAGCATCGAGTTGTTCAGAGAGAAGCCGATCCCCGCTGCTGCCCAACCGGAATAACTGTTGAGCATCGACACCACCACCGGCATGTCTGCGCCGCCGATAGGGATGATGATCAGCACACCCATCACGAACGCCAGGACCAGCATCAGCGCGAAGGCAGTCAAGCTGCCAGTCAACATGAAGGTGATGCCCAGAGCCAGCGTTGCAAGGCCCAGCAGCAAGTTCAGTTTGTGCTGACCGCTGAACTGTACCGGTGCGCCCTGGAACAAGCGGAACTTGTA
>JALYPE010000080.1 GCA_030856525.1 Pseudomonadota bacterium
ATATGGGCCACGTAATCGCGCTTGATCGTCTTCACGAAGCTCTCAGCCATGCCATTGCTCTGAGGGCTGCGTACCGGTGTCGTTACCGGTTGCAGGCCGATCTGCCGAGCAAACATTCGTGTTTGCCCAGCGGTATAAGCAGAGCCGTTATCGCTCAGCCATTGCACCGGGATTACTGGCATCTGATCGCCGAAGCGCTTTTCAACACTTTCCAGCATCAAGTCGCGGATATCGTCCCCGCTATAGCCGGTCGGGCTGGCGACCCAGCCGATGGCTTCGCGGTCACAGCAGTCCAGGGCAAAGGTTACGCTCAGCTTGGCACCGTCATCACAGCGGAACTCGAAGCCATCCGAACACCAGCGAGTGTTGCTTGCGTCCACCGCCACACGACCTTCGTGACGACGCGGCACGCCAGGCTGTTTGAGGCGTCGCTCCAGCAGCAAGTCGTGGTCACGCATGACTCGATAAACTCGCTTCACATTTAGCGCCGGTAACAAGCTAGATTCACGCTGACGACGCAGCAAACCCCAGACACGGCGATAGCCATAGCTAGGCAGCTCGCTGACCTCCTGCTTGATCTCAGCGACCAGAGCCGCATCGTCCAGAGACCTGCTTCGACGAACTTTGGCTACCGCTTATTGCTTGATTCGAACCGTCAATTGCGAGCGCGCTACACCGAGACTTTCGCTGACCAGTTTCACTGGTCGTCCCCCGGCAACAAGGGTGAGTGCGCAATCCATTTTCGCGAGCGGGCTATCTCCACAGCTTCATGAAGGATTTCAGCTTGCATGTTTTTCTTGCCCAGTATCCGTTGCAGTTCGCGGATCTGCTTGAGGGCATCGGCCAGCTCAGAAACAGGCACCACGGCCCCACCCGCACTGATCGCCGAGAGGCTGCCGTCCTGGTACAGCTTGCGCCACAGGAACAACTGATTGGCATGGATGCCGTTGCGTCGAGCTACGACCGAAACGCTTTGTCCCGGCTCAAGACTCTCACGAACCATGGTCAGCTTTTGCTCGACACTCCAGCGGCGACGACGCTCCTAGCCGAGAGTTCTACAGATTTATCTTTGCTGTTAGTCATAAACATAACCGTTTGCCTGTCCCTTATCGTAAGGGGGAAACGGTGTCCTGTCTTTCAGGGGCGTCGTTCACGCAGCGATGTCAGCCAGTCGAACGCTGGTGTGGAAGGAGTTTTACGAGTATCTACGAGGCCGTGGAAAAGCGACTACCCAAGTGCTGGTGGTGCTGGCTCGTAAACTCGCTCGTGTGGCATTCGCCCTGATGAAAAATCAGAGCGAGTACCGCACCAAAGGGTCGGTTATGGCTTGATCAAAACCATAGAATCTCCCACTACTTCACGCATTGATCGAGGTCGATGTCTCATAAACCCTGTCATCAATTTGAATGCTCTTCAATTGAAGAGGTACGAGATGTAATTGCACCTCGATGTCAGTGATACATAGACCGGATGATCCCGTCACGTCGGGAGCTTGCAGTTCCAGTGTTATATTTTTGTCGTCTGCAACCACGCTATCGATCGAATATGAGGGATAATCATTCCAGTTTGCGAGGGGCATTTCGGGCGTTATGCCGCTCAGATTTATCCAATGCTCCTTTCCCGTACTGGTTCTGATCAGTACGCCAGCGTCTGCACCACCCCCTAAATTTTCATACCGAAAGGCAATCTTATAGGTCGCCCCCTCCATCTGACGCTCGGTAAATACGGTCGTGTCGAACAACTGAGTGACCATCGCCTTTTGATTCATCAGTAAATACGAACCCAGAGCATCCTGGTTGATCGCAACCGTACCTTTTTCATTGTGCGTCCAGTGCGTTTTCCAGTCCGGGGAAAAATTCCCCTCCAGCACAAAATTACGGCCTTCGATTTCTTCGTCGCTCATGATGCATTCTCCTCGCTTCATTTACCTGCCGGCATCGACGCATAGCGTCCCGCCTACCCTTTTCAAATTCATGCCCCAAAGTCTGTCAGGGATGTGTCCATCATTTTGGCAATCTATCCAACACCGCCTCTGTGTAAGCAGAACCACCGACTTTCGCCTGGTATCGCACCTGCACCCAGATGTCCGTCAGGCTGGCAATCAACTGGTTCTGCTCCTCTGTTTCCGACCGTGGGAACTTAAGACGCCAACGTGATACCGCCCCCGTTTTTTCGAACGGCAGGTAACGTTCATCACCGAACATCAGCTGGAACAGACCGCAATCATCCAGGCCATGGCTGATCCCCACTTGCTGATTGATTCGAGGATTGAGCAGCACACCCGGCGGTGGCATCTGCATCTGGTTGCCATCGCCATACAGATAGTCGAGCGAGTCGACATCGGCCTTGAGCACTGTAGTGCTGCCGGTTTGCGTCAGGATCGCGCGAACGTCCTGGTAAGGGCCTAGCACTCCGGGTAGAGACAGTGTGATGGAGGTGATCTGTCGGCAGTAATGACCGGGGTAATCGCTATCGAACAATTTCTGGGAAAACCCGAAATCAAGTTGGCCTGCACTGAGGTCATTGATTACGTCCTCCCAACTTTTGTGCGATATAAAAATTCCTTTGTCGAACAATTTACGCAGGGAGATTGTCTTGGTCAGCTCCAGCCAACGCTCATTGCGCTCCAGGTACATGCGCTCCAGACGCAACATGTCCAGCTGCATCGACTCGCCCGCGCTGAGCCCGTGGCGGTGGTCCATCCAGACATTGGGCCGGACGACCTGGGTGTCGTAATCGCCCATCTCGTATTGAAAACTGGCTTCGGCGCTCAAGCACAATCCCACGACAGCGTCATAGGCCTGGAAGTACAGAGTGGCCATCTGGCTAAGTAACCAGCGGTAAAGTTCGACGTTGGTGGCGCGGGTCTTGTAGAACGAATAAATTTCCTGGGCCTGGTCGTTGGCTTTTTGCGTATGCGCCAAGCTGGCTCTGGCGGCTGCGAGGGAGTGCTGTTGGGCCGTGAGTTGCTCCTGAATGACCAGTAATTCGCTGTTGGCCTGGCGCTCTGCGAAGGTCCATTCTTCTCTGCGACGCAGAAAGAAGGCTGTTCGTTGAGCTGCCTCCCCGCCCGCATAAAGCACTGCACCACCTACTCCCAGCATTATACTGACTGCGTCCGGGGGGCCCCCAAAATCCATACCCCCTACCGCCATCCCGGCAATATTCGGCGCCGTCCTGGCGCTGCTTGCAACCATAGCTGGCACTGCAGCTGCTGCGCCAAGGAGCTTGCCAGCAAGTGACGCAGCATCACCTGCAACTTCCAAGCCCAACATACCACCATCATCAAGCAGGCTTTTATAGTGCTCAGCCCGCTCCTTAATCATGTCCTTACTATTTTCCAAACCCTTCAGCGATGCTTCCTGCTGCTTGATCGTTTCCTCCTGAATGGTTTTGGCGTGGACACCTAATGCGATGACATGGCTCTGCTGCAACTCCTCTAACTGCCCGCGATCACGCATCTCCATCAGTTGACGCACTTCCCGGCCGAACCCGATAAGGATTTGCACCGCGTTTTGTGCCGTGGACAGCAAGGTACGAAAACGATAGTGCGGAATGTTCTTCCACCCACCCGCATTGCGCGTGGCCCCTGAGGCCCCCCCGGCCTGGGCTCGCAGCAAATCCAGTGGATTGGTCGGTGGCGCATACAGCGCCAGCATCATCGGTTTGCCATCGATCGTCAGGTTATGCCGCATGTTCCACAGGCATTCTTCAATGTACTTCCAAGTGTCCAGCAATTGATCGTTGGTGAAGGGCCGCAGCACACCTTCCAGGTCTAATATCTCGAAATCCGGCGTGCCCTCGACCCGCGCGGGCAGGTTCCCGACATCGACATCCAGGGAACGTGCAAAGTTAGTCAATGAAGAGCCGCTGGTTTTCAGTTCCGGGTCAAGAATTGCCGATGCCGACTGCGGCTGCCAGTGGCTCATGGCCTTGGCGCTGGGTGCCGGCCCCATCAGCGACAAGGCGCGCATGTATTGCAATTTCGCCGCCACCAGGCTGTCGCGGGTCAACCGCCGATACAGCGAATCGGCATGGTCGGTGATGCAGCGCACGTACCCCATGAATATGGCTTTGCGATAATGAATCCGGTTGGAAAAGGCAATGGCGTCCGGGTCCACCAGCCCCTTGGCTTCATAGCTGATATCGCCAGCTTCCAGCAATGGCCGGCACAGCCAGTAACGTTCACTGGGGTCCTTCTCTCCTGCACGTGCGTTGCGAATGTGCGGATTAAAAATGTATTGATACCAACGTTGCGACTCGTGGTACTTACGCTCCTCGCACAAACGATGGGCGATTAGAAACGGCAGGTGAAAGAATAACTCCCAGTAGAAAGTGCCATGGGCACTGTTGAAGTCGATGGGTTTGAATGTTCCATCTGGCTGAGGTTCGGGGGTGTTCTGAGTGACCAGAGATAACAGATCATCGATGGAAACGGCTGCGGTGGCCACGAGTATTGGACCAAATAACGAGTTGAGGCGGACATGCTTCACCCCTGCAACTGCCGAACCACTTAGATCCAGAAACTGCGCACCCGAAGGTTTCTTATCAAGTGCCGGCGAACCTGGAGTTATCGGGTTCTCATTTGTAAAATTATATTGCAAGATGTTCGCTGATTTAAACGGCCCATTCATCATCTCTATTAACGCTGGCTTATCTTCAGTCACCTTCTCGAACAATGCATTTATCGCCACCGAGAACAACAAACCCTCTGTCGCCGTGTCCCCGTTGACGAAGCCAATGTGTAACTGATCGTCGATGACTTCAGAGCCGACACGATTGACTACCGCAAGGAGCGGGGTCTGCACAAAACCACAAAGAATGGACGATTTTGAAAGACTTGTCGGGGTTGACCATATCCCATCCAGCCCCAGATACGAAAGTTTGATGTCAAGTGTCCAGTAGCCTGGCTTCGTAATTGTCCCGCCGTTGAATTCAAATTCTTGGGGCGGAATTTCCGTACCCTCAACTTGAACCACCATCAAGCGCCCGGCAAAAAATACCGGGCGCATGGCCAATATGTTCTCCGTTGAGGGGACTGTGACCGGCCGCCACTCTGTCCAGGCAGCGGGGTTCAGGTAGGTGCTTTCTGCGTTTAACTCGACGTAGGCCTTGCGCCAGAAATAGTTAAAGGGTTCTACCCGTTGCTGGCCCAAAAAGTAGTAGTCGGCATTCTTGAATGTCTTACCTTTTTCAGTTGATGTGCCGTTGACACTGTCGATATAGCCGGCTGTCACATCAAGGTTGCAGATATCTTCAAATTTCTTCAAATGGTCAAACAAGGCAAGCTGCACATTCTCATCACTGAGACTGGCTTGACCAAGATTATTTTCCAGCTCCTTGAACGAATCAGACTTTTTCAAGCGAAGCGTCGGGTTGATCCAGTTTTCTGGATAATCGAGGAGCATCTGATAACCGGCCCAGTCGCTGATATTGCAATAGCGTTGATGCCAGGCCACCAACTCTTCTTCGAGGAAATCCGTAGTGTGGCCAGGTTCCAGCCCACCGTAGATTTCGCCTATATACTGCTGAAGGCACGCGATAGCTTCGGCCAGCCTTGAAGTTTCGGGCTCTTGCCCAACCTGAGTGTCCAGCAACAAGAACTGATACAAGTCATCGTATGATGTCAGGTTAAGCGGTTTGGTAACCGGCTGATTTGGTGCTACTTGCCCAAGATAGAAATCCGCTAAAGCCACGCAGCGACTTTCTTCCAATGGGCCCATGATGGACCTGTCCATTGCAGTGCTCCTGAATTTGACGCAAGCGTCGACTCTGCACCAGGAAATAACCACTCCGGGCGAATTTCGAACACTCACTAAAAGCAAAAATAATCAGCCGTTGATAATTAATCCAACACTTAGCTACAAGTCATTGGTTTCTTGCGACAACTGTCAATCGGTAGGCCGTCGATAGCCAAGCAGACTTTCGGACGTCATCCACATAAAAACTAGCATTCAAATTCTGATCAGCACCTGGCGTCAACTCAGGCGTGAACTGCGTCCGCCAGCGCCCGTCCGCGCCCACCCTGACTTGAGCGTAAATCGTAGATTCGACTTGAGCTTTTACGATTCGCAATTCAACCCCGGGCATCCCCAGCCCCTCAACCCAGGATTCAACCCTGACGGTGCTGCCTGAAAGGGGGCTTAAAATTTGCACCTGGGCTACAAAGTCGGCATCGACCGTCACCGCAACGTCCTCTGCCCACGCCTCAGTCGTGTCGATATGCCGTTGCTTGACCGAGAACACATGCGGTCCCGCCGACAGCGGCTCGGCAAACCTCACCGACCATGTACCGTCGTCACGCACGCTGGTGCGCGCCAGCAACGCCCCTTCCCTTCCTTCAAAAACATAAACCTGGGCCGAAGGGCTGCCTGTGCCGGAGAGCAGCGGTTGAACTTCCACATTTTGCGCTCCGTCGGTCGGATGCAGCACAACGGGTGGAGGGGCATCCAGGCGCCCTGGCAATATCAGACGCTGATCGAGACGATTACAGTAGAACGTCAGATCGAAGGTGCCATTGCGCAGATCGTTGCAGTCAATCTCCCAGCTGAGTTTTGTATCGTCACCGATCTCGACGTAGGCACCAGTGGGTGGATCGAACATCAGCCCCAGCCCCTTCGCCGAGAATTCACTGGTCCAGGCCAGCATCGCCCGAGCACCTTCCAGGTCGAGGTCGGCCCACCCGATTTCAAGGGTGTATTGGTGGCCTCTGATTAATTTCAGTGGATCCCTTGCGGTGGCACGACTGACGGCGACCTGTGTATCTTTGTCAGTCAAAGTGAACTTCCATTCAATGGGCGGGGCAACTTTAAGGGTGAACGTACGTTTGTCCTGAGGCTGAGCCTGGCGCTCTGCGGTCACCTCATATTCACCCTTTATGTCGACTTCGAAGGGATACGTTGAGCGACCCAATGCATCGGTTGAAACAGTGACCGGACTCAGTACTTCAAATCCTCCCGGGCCGACTACACGCCAAATGATCGGACAGTTGGCAATGAGTCGAGCCTGATTGTTCGCCGCATCCCTGACCGTCACCCACAACAATGTTGGCGTTCCCGCACCCGCGACCGGGTATAGGAAGTCCGAAGACTCACCGTGAATCACTGCGTTTTCGGCCACGTCGATTTCCAGCGCTTGCTCGTCCATCGCCACCTTGGCGGTGTAAGTCTGTTTTCCAGCTTCAGGTGTGGCGACAGTGAACTCCACCATCCCGTCTTCGTCAGTGGTTAATGTCTCGATTGGCTGTATTCCGGCGCCGGAATAAAGCTCGACCTGCACACCAGGCGACGGCAGTTTAGCCAAGCCAATTACATGACAACGAAATTTCAACGGATGCCCAACGACAGCCATTGATACCAGCTCCAGGAGTTTGATTGACGGGTTGTCGACAAAGGTGATGTTGCTGATGACCGCTGAATCCTTGGTGCTGTAGCTCGCTATCAGGCCCGCTTTCTGCACGGGCTCGATGCTGCTGACTTTCGTTCTGGCATAACCGTCATCATCGGTAATCGATATCAGAGGGTCTGCCACGACCCCCTGCCCCGCGAACGTTACCGTACGGCCGCGCCCGGGATTGCCATGGAGGTCGACAAGACGTACATACACTTCAAAAAATGCTTCGCCACCGGCCAAAAACGAGTCTGTAGGGGGCTGAGTGCGGTCGGTGGCGAACCCAAGAGAAAACTCATCACAATCGACGATGATCTTCGGCGCGTGAACGACTTGTGCCAGGCCATAGGTGCCTTTGATCTGGACCGCCCCCATCCATGGACCCTTCTCTGGCTTGAAACGAATCACCGCGCGGCCCTCATGGTCGGTGATGGAAACGTCCTCCAGCAAACCAGGGCGATCGGAACTACACATCACGGTGATGTTGGGCAATACTCGACCGGCAAGATCACGTAGCGTTAATTCGACCAAAGCGACCTGATCGGACACGTTAGCGATCAGAGTGTCGTTGATGCACCTGATTTCGTGCGTCACACTCTGGCCAACTTCACCGAATTCCTGAGAAAGCCTTTCAATCGTTGACTCGGACAAACTCGCAAGAACGTGTTCGGCCGCCTCTCGGTACGCCTGCGTGTCGCTGTCTGGCGTGAGTGCGCCCAACTGAATAATGGCTTTGGCATCCAGACCACTGCGGGTCGCCAGCTCACGAATGCGCAGCAGGGTGTCCAAGGCGGTTATGTCGCGGACAACCGGTATCGCCGGGCTTAAATAAAGGATGCATTCAAGCACCTCTCTGACACTCCACTTCAGGACTGTAGCCAGATGAGTGGCCGCTGAGTCACGGATCAATCGCTGATCTTCCGGCGTCAGCGTTTCCGGAAGGCCGTTGACCAGCTCTAAATAGTGCAAGAGCTTTTCGGCAGGCTGCCCGGCATGGGTAACCGCCCGCTGGAACAGCGTCAGTTGATACAAGGTTGCGAGGGTGAGGTCATCTGACTGCTTGAGACCAAACCACTGCCAGTTTTGCCGAGTGGTCAGGGCCACCAGCATCGCTGAGCTCAGCGACAGCTTTTGAACGACTTCACTGCGTCGCATCAAATGTGCCAACAGATTCAGCACATCGTCGCCGACTTTGATCTTCTCAATCCCTGAAGTCACCGCGGTCAGTGCCCGGGTGGTTTCCATCAGCAACAGGTAAACACCATCTTTGTCGACCCATTTGAGCAATGGCAATACCAGGTCCTGGGACAGGCTCAAATACACCGACAAACTTTCCTGTACCACCGCGCATTGCGCGTCCCGTGCCTGCAACACCAGCGCCAATATGACCATGCGAGCGCGGTCGACATCGGCTGCCGGTAGTTGCGCCTCCAATACCGCCGCTTGAATCTCTGCCACCGCCCGATCGTGATCGGTCTCGTCATTGGCCAGACCAGACACCAGGCCATCGAAATCTACCAGCTGTTTCAGCAGCTCCAGCCAACCTTGCGCGGTGAGGTCGTTACTTTGCGGCACACCCGCCGCTCGAAACATCTCCTCGGTAAGCCGAACCGGCTGCAGTCGCGCGTGGATTTCCTGCAGCAGCGTGACCTCTGCTTCAGTCGCCATGGGAGGCGCAATGACCTTAGCCACATGCTGCACCAGCCAGGTCACGCTCAAGTTGTTTTCCGTAAGCCACTTGACGCAGGTTTGCACCGCATGCATCACACTCAGCACATCACCGATGCCCTGGGTGCCACTGACCAACAGACGGGCCTCGCCAAGCACCCGCTGGAGCACTTCGCTGCCGCCCCGCTCACTCAAGGTTTCCAGCAATGCCGCCAGTTCGATTGGACTGATGCGTAAAAAAGAGGCCAACAGGACCAGACGGTAGAAAGAAGACAGTATGGGCAGGCTGCGTTGCAGTTCGTCCCTCAAGTTGTAACTCTTGGCGACGAAGCGTGCGAGGTAGCGCCAGGTTTCCTGATTGAGGCCCAGGCTGCTGCAGATCTGATCGACGGTGCGCTTGTCGGTGCGGGTTTGCGCTTCGATCTCGAAAAAGCCGTTGTCGAGTTTCAACGGCGCGTCGAACACTGCCTGTGCATTGAAAATACGGTCGAACTGTGAAAGCTCCTCACCACGACCATAAGGGGAAATTTCATCGATCAGGACGGAGAACTGCTCCGCCGTGCACTTGAACTGCTGCCTGAACTCCTGGAACAGACCAAGGGCTCGGAGCGTATTGTTGGTAATTCTCACCGCCTTGGTCGCTAACTCGCGCCTGCGCGCCACCGGGTCAACAATATCCCCCCGTAACTCAGCATTGAACGCGGCCATAACCAATCGATCGCATTGATCCAAAGGAAGATCCAGCCAGCGGCTCAGGCGCAGCATGCGGTTTACCCGGTCAAAGCGGTTAAGGCTGTGCCCGGTAAATTGGCGGGTTGTGCCTTGGACTGGAGCTGACAGCCCCATCGCGTCGGCGTCGCCATAATTGATGTACGCCGAACCAGTAACCTTGGGCGACGCTGCCGTTACTATCGCGGTGTCCACAT